>DIST01000002.1 GCA_002421645.1 Flavobacterium sp. UBA6203 | reverse complement strand
ATGTTATCCTTTAAATTCACCAAATTGTTCGATTAATTTTTTTCTTCTGTACTCGAAAATTTCTTCTAATTTCGGTTTCACTAAAATAGGGTGAACCAATTGACCTAAAATTCCCATAGGCACTTTATAATCGACTATATCTTCCATTTCAACGCCTCCTGGAATTTCTTTGATGAAATGTTTGTGATGCCACAATGCATAGGGACCAAAACGCTGTTCGTCTACAAAATACTGTTTGTCCACAACATGCGTGATTTCGGTCACCCATTTGGTTGGAATTCCTAAAACAGGAGTAACTATATATTGTATTATTTGTCCTGGAAACATTGGTCTATCAGCTCCAGATAGTATTTTGAATCCCATATAATCAGGAGTGATTTTTTGAAGATTTTTTGGATCCGAAAGCAATTCCCAAGCTTCATCTATAGTTATAGGTAAATTTTGTTTGGTGTGTAATCGATATATTTTCATTTTATTTTTTTTGTAAAGATATAAATTTGTTTAATCTTTTTAAATATAAATTAAACAAAAATTATTCATTTAAGTTATTCTTAACATTTGATTTGTTCACAATTTGTAAATTTGGGCATCTTAAAAACAAAAATCTATGAGAAAAATTATTGTTATGTTGGCTGTTATATTAGCCAATTTTATGGTTGAAGCACAAGTTAAAACGCCTCAATCGAGTCCTTCTGCCAAAGTTGAGCAAGTTGTTGGATTAACTACAGTTCAAGTAGAATATTCACGTCCAAGTGCAAAAGGAAGAACTGTTTATGGTGATTTAGTGCCTTATGGAAAAATGTGGAGAACAGGAGCTAATGCTAATACCACAATTTTTTTCAGTGAAGATGTTAAAATTGCTGGAAAAGATCTTAAAAAAGGGAAATATGCCTTTTACACAACTCCAAAAGCGGATAGCTGGGATATTATTTTCTACTCGGATACCAACAATTGGGGATTACCAGAAAGTTGGGATGAATCAAAAGTAGCTTTGAAAGTTACAGTTAAACCAGAAACATTGAATAAGTCAGTAGAATCTTTATCAATTTTCTTGAATAATTTAACTAATGATTCTGGTGTAATTGAATTGTCTTGGGAAAGAACTTTGGTAACTATTCCATTTGCTGTTCCAACTCAAGAGATGGCAATGAAAAGTATTGAAAAAACGTTAGCAGGTCCTTCAGCTGCAGATTATTTTTCTTCAGCTCAATATTATTATCAATCTAATGGAGATTTAAACAAAGCTTTAACCTGGGTTAATTTGGCAGTTACTAATGCTCCAAAGGAACAAGATGTACCTTTTTGGTATTTGAGATTAAAATCTTTAATTCAGGCAAAATTAGGTGATAAAAAAGGAGCTATTGCTACTGCTAAAGAATCATTAGCTTTATCAGTTAAAGCAGGAAATGCTGATTATGAAAAAATGAATAAAGATAGCATTGCTGAATGGTCTAAATAATTTGCTACATAAAAAAAAGTCCCGATTATATCGGGATTTTTTTATGCTTTATTATAATATTTTTGAAATAAGAATGATAACGTTATGGTTAAAAGTGCTCCAATAAAATTTAACCAAAGGTAACTTACTACATCTAAATAGAAGATGTAAAAAATGGTTAACTGGCTTACGCAAGCTCCAATGAAAACTGCTTTACCTTTAATATATTTGATATAAAATCCAATCAAGAAAATTCCTAAAACAGTTCCGTAGAAAATAGAACCAATGATGTTTACCAATTGAATTAAATTTTCAAATAACGAACTAATACAAGCAAATCCTATTGCTATAATTCCCCAAAATACCGTAAAATATTGTGTAGCAACTACATAATGTTTGTCTGACTTATTACTTACATTTCTTTTGTAAATATCAATAGCTGAAGTAGCGCCAAGTGAATTTAATCCAGATGCACTTGATGACATAGCTGCACTGAAAATCACGGCTAAAAGTAAGCCCAAAAGTCCTTTTGGAAGGTAATTTAATATAAAATAGAGAAAAACATAATCTTTGTCATTAGTTTCTGTTTTTTCGTCTACTTTTTTAATGACTTCTTTCGCATCTTCACGCAAATCATTTTCTTTCAAAGAAAGCGCAACCATTTGTTTTTTCAGAATGGGATTATCAAATTCATTGTGTTTTAATTGTTCGATATAAATTTGATTCACAATTTTTTTATCCGTGTTGATTTGGGTTAACTTTTGTTCTAAATTTTCATAATCTGCTTTGTATTCCGAAGCCTTTACTTTCTCAACATTTGTTGGATTGAAATGCAATGGAGCATCGTTAAATTGAAAGAAAACAAATACTAAAACTCCAGTTAAAAGAATGAAAAATTGCATGGGAACTTTTAAAATTCCATTCATGATTAATCCCATTTGACTTTCTTTTACCGATTTTCCAGATAAATAGCGACCTACTTGAGATTGGTCAGTTCCAAAATAGGAGAGCATTAAAAAGAATCCACCGGTAATTCCGCTCCAAAACGTATAACGTGTTTCAGGATTGTATGAGAAATCTAGAATATCCATTTTTCCATTAGCACCTGCAATGTGAAGTACATTTGAAAAATCAACTTCGTGAGGAAGATTCGCTAAAATGTAAAAGAAAATGATAAACATTCCCGACATAATCACGAACATTTGTTGTTTTTGGGTAACATTAACTGCTTTAGTTCCGCCTGTTACTGTGTAAACGATTACTAAAATACCAATAATGATATTTAGCATGTTCAAGTTCCAACCTAATAAAGCCGATAAAATAATAGAAGGAGCATAAATTGTAATTCCGGTTCCTAATCCTCTTTGAATTAGGAATAAAATTGCAGCTAAAGTTCTAGTTTCAACGTTGAATCGTTGTTCTAAATATTCATAGGCCGTATACACTTTCAATCGATGGTAAATCGGAATAAAAGTATATGCAATTACAATCATCGCTAAGGGAAGTCCAAAATAGAATTGCACAAATCCCATTCCGTCATGATAGGCTTGCCCAGGCGTTGATAAAAAAGTAATCGCACTCGCTTGTGTTGCCATAACTGAAACTCCAACAGTAAACCAAGGTGTTTCGTTGTTATCTAATAAATAGTCTTTTACATTGTCGCTTCCTTTGGTTTTAAGAATCCCGTAAATGACAATAAACGATAAAGTGACTGATAAAACTATCCAATCTAAATTTTCCATATTAGGTATAAATTTCTTTTAGTAAATAGAAAATTAAAATGTAGATAGCATTCAAAATCAGTACAATGCTATAACTTTTTTTCCAACGGTGTTTTTCTTCCATTACTTATCTAGTGCAATTAAATTAGCCAATAATCTATAAGCGCCACTTACACCTTCGGGAAGTTCTCTAAAGAAACTTAATCCAGTGTAAATGTAATTTCCTTTTCCGTGTTTAGCGATTAGTAAACCACCATTTTTTGGTGTTTCGTTTGGATCATTGGATGCTAAAATAGGAATAAATTCGGAACTCCATTCGTTTGGATAATACAATCCTTGCTCTTGAACCCAACCTGAGAAATCCTTTTCAGTAATTTTATTTGGTTGATTTAACACTTTGTGATTCGGTGCTAAGAAGGTAACTTTTGCATTTTCATCGGTCACACGATCTCTAGAAAGTTTTACGTTATAGGGTGCTATTTCTTTGGTAATCAAATTATTAGTAGTGTTGTACTGAACGATAACATTTCCGCCATTAGCTACATAATCGAATAGTATTTTATTTTTAAATTTCAATTCGTCTACAACATTAAAAGCTCGAATTCCTAAAATTACAGCATCAAAAACTTTTAAATTCTCTGTAGTAATATCGTTCGGATTCAAATTGGTCACTTGGAAACCTAAGTTTTCTAAATTTTTATTCACTTCATCACCAGCACCCATAATGTAACCAATATTTTTTCCTTTCGTAGCAATATCTAGTTTTACTACCTTAGATTCAGAAGTAACTAAAATCGTTTGTTTTGGAATATGTGGATATTGAATGGTAACCAATTCTTTGTCTAAAGTTCCATTTGAAGTGGAAATTTGAGCAACCAATTTTGATGTGACTTCCGATTTTGTTGGATAAATTTTGAAAGTGAATTTACGTTCGTCATTTTTTACTTCAATTGTAAACGGAATCTCCTTAGGTTCGATTTTCCAATCTTGTGGAATTGCTAACGACAATTTTCCTGAAGCATTTGCTTTGTGAGCTTTTACTTTTACCACGATTTCTTTTGGTTGAGTAGCGTTGAAGATGACTACTTTTGGCTCGATACTAGAAGTAAATTCAGGTAAAATAGTAAATGGAACATAGGTTTCTCCGTCATCAGGATTATTGAATTTATAACAAATGTTTTTTACGAATTCGATTGTTTTTCCTTCAATTTCCATGGTGAAAATGACTGGAAATGATGTTGAAATTTCAGGTAAAATACGAATGGATTTATCAGCTACACGATACATTCCTTCCGTTTGTTGTTCTTTTAACCAAAACAAGTTCGAATAATCAACTGCATTTCCAACCACAACATCTTTGAATTGAAAACTTACTTTTTCGTTGTTTTTTAAAGGTTTACTTTGTGTTTCATTCTTAATATTCAAAGCGTTAACCGAAATCAATTTCACATTCGACTGACTGCGATTTATCACTTCCAATTGAAGATTGAATTTACTGTCTTTCGTAATCGTTTCTGTATCTGCCACGGCTTCCATAAACAAACCGCTACATGCTTCAATGATTTTGATAATTTGTCTCGATTTGATTTCTTTCCAATGGGAATCTTCTAGTTTTTGAATCAAATCATAAGCTTTTATCAAATTTGGAATATGAACTGACGGATTTCCAAAGTTGAAATTCTTTTCAATTTCGTATAGAATTTTACCGATTTCATTTCCGCCTTTCACACGGTTCCAAGAAGTATCGATACCTTCAAAAAGATTCGTATTACTTGGTAAATCACCTTTTAATAACTCTAAATATTCGATTTCATCGCCTCGTGTTCCCAAAGTTCCAAAACCCTGACATTTGTGTTGACTTCTACTTAAAGCAGCAATTTCGTTATTGCTTTTTCCTTTTAACGGATAAAATACATTGGAATTAATGGCTAATAATTTTGATTTATCGGCAGCATCAAACGCTTCTTGACTTCCATAAAACCACCAAGAAGTATTGAAAAAAATACGTTTTGGTTTATAGTTTACTAAATCATACGCTTCTAAACTCAACATTGCCGAAGCCGTATGGTGACCATGAGTTGTACCAGGTGTATTGTGCGCAAAACGATTTACAATGATATCAGGACGAAACGTTTCCATCACTTGAATCACGTCTTCCATTACTTCATCTTTATTCCAAATGGCAAAAGTTTCGTTCGGTTCTTTTGAAAATCCGAAGTCGTTGGCACGGGTAAAAAACTGTTCGCCACCATCAATTCTTCTAGCCGCTAATAATTCTTGAGTTCTGATGGCGCCTAATTTTTCTCGTAATTCGGTACCAATTAAATTTTGACCACCATCGCCACGAGTTAATGATAAATAAGCCGTTTGTGCGTGATAATGGTTTGAAAAATAGGTGATAAGCTTTGTGTTTTCATCATCAGGATGTGCTGCTAAATAGAGCACTTTACCTAAAAAGTTTAGTTTTTGAACTTGTTCGTAGATTTCTACAGAATTGAGTTTTTGAGGTGCTTGTGCCCAAATAGAAAGTGAAATAAAAAATATAAAAAATGAAGTAAAGCTTCTGTTCATTGCAATAGTTTTTTCAAAAATAAGGAAATAAAAAAAAGGAAGTTTTATTCGCTTCCTTTTTAACAGTTTTTTTAAATTATTTTCTTAATTACTCTAAGCTTGTGAGTATGTCGATTTGTTTCTGCATTGTAAATTCCTAAGTGGTCTAGTCTGTCAATTCGTACTTTTCCTGAAGCGTGAATGATATAGTTGTTTTCCA
>DIST01000023.1:13667-14684 GCA_002421645.1 Flavobacterium sp. UBA6203 | reverse complement strand
GACGAGAGTCGGTTTTTTTTATATCCATTTATATTGTTAATAGTTTAAATTTTTATTCTGTTATACTGATTTCAAAAGTTTTATCCCAATTTTTACCTGTAACAAAATACGTTTTAGTAGCTGGGTTGTATGCAATTCCATTGAACGCATCCAGTTCTTGATGCTGTGTTACTTTGCTTCTTAAATCATGACAATTGATTACGTTTTCAACAGCACCTGTTTTTGGGTTGATAACAGCAATAGCATCTTTTTGGTAGATGTTTGCCCAAATTTTTCCATTAATCCATTCTAATTCATTAACGGCTTCAATTTTAGCACCGTTTGTATACACATTAATGAAATCTTCAACTTTTAAGGTTTCAGGATTTAAAATGTAGATTTTTTCTGATCCATCACTCATGTATAATTTTTCACCATCGTTGGTGATTCCCCAACCTTCTGTTTCAAATGAAAACGTTTTTTCTAATTTGAAGGTTTTGGCATCGTAGATAAATCCCGTTTTTTCTTTCCAAGTTAATTGATAGATTTTGTCTTTCAAAACCGTAATACCTTCACCAAAATACTTGTCTTCTAACTTAATTTGTTCGGTAACTTTTCCAGTTTTATAATCGGTTTTTCTTAAAGTTGATTCTTTGTATTGACCTGTTCCTTCTAATAAAACACCGTTATAAAATTCAAAACCTTGCGTATAAGCATTGATGTCGTGAGGGTAGGTATTCACGATTTTATAATTCAAAATTTTTGGTTCAGCACTCGCGTAAATAGAAAATCCTGTAGCGATATCAATATTTTGTCCTTCAAAATAAACTAAAGCTTTAATCGTTTGGTTGCCTAATTTCTGATTGCTCAATGCAAAAGGCAATTTTTCATTCCCTTTTACTGAACCAATTTTAACTTCGTTTATGTAGTAAACAACAGAATCAATCGTTTTGTTTTCTTTATTTTGTAAGACCAAATCGATGCTTTCTTCTAGCTTAAGAATAGGTTTTATAGTAGGATTTTCAATAGAAAATAAAT
>DIST01000023.1:0-13557 GCA_002421645.1 Flavobacterium sp. UBA6203 | reverse complement strand
TTGTTCGCTTACAACTAAAAGAAACATTTTCAATTAGTTATGGAAGTTACTCGTTCAGAGAAGCCTTAATTATTTCGCTTTCCAAAAACGGAAAAACTGGTTATGGCGAATGTACAGCGATTGATTACTATGGAATTAACTTGAATGATTTCACTCAGAAATTAGCCGAAATTCAAGCTCAAATCGAAAAAAAATCCATAAAACATCCTTCTGAATTTTATGCTTTTTTAGAAAGTTTACAATTGCATTCTTTCTTGCGTTCGGCTTTAGATTGTGCGTATTGGGATTTATTTGGGAAGTTGGAAAATAAAAGTTTCTTAGAATTAAATTCGATTGAAATACAACAATTACCTGAATCTTCCATCACCATAAGTGTCGCTCCAATGGAAGAGCAATTGCAAAAAATCGCAAAATCAGATTGGAATAAATTCAAAGTAAAATGGAATCATTACGATGAAAAAGCATTGAATTTATTACTGAATTGCGAAAAAGAAATCGCTTTAGATGCCAACGGAAGTTTCTCTATTTCCGAATGTCAACAATTGGAAGAAAATCCGTTATCAGCTCAATTTACTTATATTGAACAACCCATGAAGACCGGAATTTCAAATTACAGTCATTTGAATGTTTCTAAATTTGCGAATTGGATGGCCGATGAAGATTGCCAAGAACAAACAAAACTTTCCGATTTAAAATCGCATTATAAAACTATCAACATCAAATTAGTCAAAACAGGCGGATTGACTCCTGCTTTAGAACTAATTAAAGAAGCTCAAGCCAACGATTTCAAAATCATGATAGGTTGCATGACCGAATCAACCGTTGGAATTTCAGCCGGAGCGGTTTTGGTTCCTTTAGTGGATTATGTAGATTTAGATGGCGCGAATTTGATTGCAAACGACATCGCTTTTGGAAGCACCATCGAAAAAGGAAAAGTATTGCTTTCGGAGAAAGTTGGGTTAGGAATTTCTTTGAAATAATTTAAAGCCGTATTTTCGCAGTATAATTCACACTAAAATGAGTAAAGTAGTATTAATTACAGGTGGTTCATCAGGAATTGGAAAATCAATTGGCGAGTTTTTGCATCAAAAAGGTTTTGTAGTGTACGGCACAAGCCGAAATCCTGAAAAAATCACGAATTCGATATTTCCATTAGTAGCTTTAGATGTTCGCGATAAGCAAAGTATCGTGAATTGCGTAGCCGAAGTGATTCAAAAATCAGGACGATTGGATATTGTAATTAATAATGCTGGAGTTGGAATTACAGGCCCAATTGAAGAAATTCCAACAGAAGAAATCCGAAATAATTTTGAAACGAATTTATTTGGACCAATTGAGGTAATGAAAGCGGTTTTACCTCAAATGCGTGAGCAAAAATCGGGTTTAATTATCAATATTACTTCGATTGCAGGTTACATGGGATTACCTTATCGTGGAATTTATTCGGCTTCAAAAGGCGCTTTAGAATTAATCACCGAAGCCTTACGAATGGAAGTCAAATCTTTCGGAATTCAAATTACGAATGTCGCTCCAGGTGATTTTGCTACTAATATTGCAGCAGGACGTTACCATGCGCCAGTAGTGAAAGGTTCGGCTTACGAAGTTCCTTACGGAAATACCTTAAAAGAAATGGATTCGCATGTAGATAGTGGCAGTAATCCAAACGAAATGGCAGAAGCAATTTTTGCTATCATTCAAACCAATAAACCAAAAGTACATTATAAAGTTGGGGCTTTCATGCAAAAGTTTTCTATTGTTCTAAAACGAATTTTGCCTGATACGGTGTATGAGAGAATGTTGATGAATCATTATAAGTTGTAGATTGGTGATGGGTGAAAGGTGATGGGTGATGGGTGATCTCATGCTGAAATTGTTTCGGCTTCTAATTGATTTTTGAACTTGCTATTGCCCTTGCCCTTGAATTTGGAATTTTTTATTCGTACTTTTGCAATCACAATTAATCCTGAGCTTGTCGAAGGACAAAACAACACACAATACTTTAAAATTTAAAAAGATGAAATTTTTTATTGACACAGCTAATTTAGAGCAAATTAAAGAAGCACAAGAATTAGGAATTTTAGATGGAGTTACTACAAACCCATCGTTAATGGCTAAAGAAGGCATTACAGGAAAAAACAATATCCTAAAACATTACGTAGACATTTGTAATATTGTTGACGGTGATGTAAGTGCGGAAGTAAATGCAATGGATTTAGAAGGTATGATTAGAGAAGGTGAAGAGTTAGCTGAATTACACGAGCAAATTGTTGTTAAATTGCCTATGACAAAAGAAGGTGTAAAAGCATGTAAATATTTCTCTGATAAAGGAATTAAAACAAATGTAACTTTAATTTTCTCTGCTGGACAAGCTTTATTGGCTGCAAAAGCGGGAGCAACATATTGTTCGCCTTTCTTAGGAAGATTAGATGATGTTTCTACAGATGGTTTAAATTTAATCGATGAAATTCGTCAAATTTATGACAACTACGGATTTGAAACGCAAATTTTAGCAGCTTCTGTGCGTCACACGATGCACGTAATTAACTGTGCTAAAATTGGTGCTGATGTCATGACTGGACCATTATCATCAATTACAGGATTGTTAAAACATCCATTAACAGATATTGGGATAGCTCAATTTATTGCTGATTACGAAAAAGGAAATAAATAATTTCTGAAGATTATATAAAGCAAAAAGCGTTCTGATTAGAACGCTTTTTTTATTAGTAATGGTTATCCAAAAAACAATACTAATTTTATTTCAAATTCTGTTCAAAATTCACGTCAAACAAATTAGCAAAACCATTTTTGATAGTTCCATCAGCATTTAAGATAATAATTCTGTGAATTTTTGTGATGACCCATTGTTTTCTTATTGTTTCAAAGTCAACAGCGTGTAATTCTCTTACGCCTTCAAAATTGTATTTTTTTAAAGCATTTTTCCATTTAGAATCATTATCATTTACATTGATAGCTATGAAATCATATTCGGGATATTTTGTTTGTAATTCCGTTACTTTTCTGTGAGATGCTGCAAAATGAGATTCAGCATGACTTGTCCAAAAGAATAAAACAGTTGGTTTGCTAATTAATGAATTAATTTCTACGGGTTTGTAAGAACTATCAACCAAATCAATTTCTGGTAAACGATTTCCCATCTTTAAATTCTGAACAGAATTGTAGATTTCGGTAATTTCTTTTTTATTATCCTTATCAGTTGTTAATTGTAAATAACGTTCTATGAATTTTTGATTGTTGTACATGTTCTGATCTTCTAACAAGTACATCATAGCAACATTATTCAAAACTACATTTTTAACTTTCTGATTTTTAATTAAAGTATCTGTGATGTTTAATTTTTCTATGTTGTTCTCCAAAGAATTCTCATTCAAATCTAGATGGTCTTTTTGAAGTGCAACGTTGTTTAACATTACACTTACATATTTGATGAATGGAGAATAATTGGTTAAGAGTGCATTTTCAAAATCAACCTCTTTTCGGTGCTCGTAATAATTAGAAGGGAGTTTTGTTCTAATGTTTTCACCTGTTCTAAATTGGTGTGCATAAGGATAAATCTCTTTTTTGGTGATATGATGAAAGTCTAAACAAGCTTTTGCAACTACATCAAAATTCTCATCCCAACCAATTTCTGCCTTACGTTTTAAGTAGAAAGATTTACGAATAGCAAAACTAGAATCTATGTTTTTGATAAATTTTTTTACATCTTTATCAAAATTGTCATACATGTTATTTTTATCGGCTTCATTTTTAAGATACAATTCCATTAAAAAATTGTTCTTTTCATCTCCGCGACCACAAAATACAACTGAATTGTCAAAGTCAAAAGTATTTAACCTAACCATTAAACTATCATTTTTGTCGAAATATACGTATTGATATTCAGGATTGTGTTTAAAACTATATAATCCGGGAGGTAAAGAGTCAAATTTATGTAAGAAACGATTATTTTTGTCTAAATAAATGGTGTCAATTACTTCATCGTCTTTTAAGAATAATATATATTTTTCTTGTGGATTTAATATTTCTCCACCAAAATAGGCAACATAATCATCCTCTTTAAACGTTCTTTTACAAGAAGTTAAAGTAGTTAGAAGCAAAACAGATAGGGGTAAAAAGTATTTAGTGTAATCTTTAATCATCTACTTGATTATTAAATCTGGAAACAAATGTATCAGATATATTCAAATCTAGTTGTTAAGGTACAGTTAAAATAAACCTATATTAATTCTAAATTAAAGTGTCAAAAATCTACTATTTTTAGTACTTTTGCAAAAGTTTTTAAAAAAAATATAACAATGCTAACAGTTTCAAACTTATCGGTTCAATTTGGGAAACGAATTTTATTCGATGAAGTAAATACTACTTTCACACAAGGAAATTGCTACGGAATCATTGGAGCCAATGGTGCTGGAAAATCTACTTTTATGAAAATTATCGCTGGTGATATGGAGCCTACTTCGGGTAGAGTAATTCTAGAACCAGGAAAACGTATGTCGGTTTTAAACCAAAATCACAACTTATTTGACGAATATACCGTTTTAGATACCGTAATGATGGGGAACAAAGTATTACATGCTGTGAAAACGGAGATGGATGCTTTATACGCTGATTATACAGACGAAAATGCCAACAGAATTGGTGAGTTGCAATTGCAGTTTGACGAAATGAACGGTTGGAATGCTGAAAGTGACGCTGCTACTATGTTATCTAACTTAGGAATTGGTGCAGATTATCATTATACTATGATGGCTGATTTGGATGGAAAATTGAAAGTTCGTGTGTTATTAGCACAAGCTTTATTCGGAAATCCAGATGTGTTGATTATGGATGAGCCTACCAATGACTTGGATTTTGAAACTATTGGTTGGTTAGAAAACTTCTTAGCTAATTATGAAAACACGGTTTTAGTAGTATCTCACGACCGTCACTTTTTAGATGCAGTTTGTACGCATATTTCGGATATCGATTTCGGAAAAATTACACACTATTCAGGAAATTATACGTTTTGGTACGAATCTTCGCAATTAGCGGCACGTCAAAAAGCGCAACAAAATAAGAAAGCTGAAGAGAAAAAAGCCGAATTAGAAGAGTTTATCCGTCGTTTTAGTGCCAATGTTGCTAAATCGAAACAAGCAACTTCTCGTAAAAAAATGATTGAAAAATTAAATTTAGACGAGATTAAGCCTTCAAGCAGAAGATATCCAGCTATTATTTTCGATACCGAAAGAGAAGCCGGAGATCAAATTTTAAATGTACAAAATTTAGCCGCTTCAGTTGAAGGAGAAACTTTGTTTAAAAATGTTGATTTAAACATGGCTAAAGGTGATAAGATTGTTGTTTTCTCAAAAGATTCAAGAGCTACGACTGCTTTTTACGAAATTTTGAATAATAAAATAACTCCAGATGCAGGAACATTTGATTGGGGAATTACTACAACGCAATCGTACTTACCAGTTGAAAATCATGAGTTTTTTGATGGTGTTGATTTAAACTTAGTAGATTGGTTACGCCAATGGGTAAAAACAGAAGAAGAACGCGATGAAGTTTATGTTCGTGGATTCTTAGGTAAAATGATTTTCTCTGGAGAAGAAGCTTTGAAAAAATGTAACGTATTATCAGGAGGGGAAAAAGTGCGTTGTATGTTGTCTCGTATGATGATGATTAGAGCAAACGTTTTAATGTTAGACGAACCAACAAACCACTTAGACCTTGAATCAATTACGGCATTCAATAACTCATTGAAAAATTTCAAAGGTTCGGTTCTGTTTACTACGCATGACCACGAGTTTGCGCAAACAGTTGCCAACAGAATCTTAGAATTAACGCCAAATGGTGCTATCGACAGATATATGACATTTGATGAGTATTTAGAAGATGACAAAATTAAAGAATTGAGAAAGAAAATGTATTCTTAATATCAATCCCGTTGCTGTTTTTAGTAACGGGATTTTTTTTACATTGAAACCACTGATTTCACTGATTATAACAGATTTTTTCAAATGGTAATCCTTTTAAATCCATAAAATCCGTGGCAAATAACATTTTAGTTAAGTATGAATATTTTCTTTTTTTTACAATACGATTGCTATTAGAAATATAAATTCTAAATTTGTACAAACAACACACTATGAGTCAAAAAATTTTGCTCACTTCAAAAGAAGTTCAGATTATTCTACACCGATTAGCTTGTCAACTAATTGAAAATCATTTAGATTTCTCCAAAACCGTGTTAATAGGATTACAACCAAGAGGTAAATATTTAGCGGAAAGAATCAAGCAACTTTTAGAATCGGATTATAACATTTCTAATATTCAATTAGGATTTTTAGACATTACCTTTTTTCGTGATGATTTCCGAAGAGGCGAAAAACCATTGGAAGCCAACAAAACCCAAATCGATTTCTTAGTTGAAGATAAAAAAGTAGTCTTTATCGATGACGTTTTATATACAGGAAGAAGTATAAATGCGGCTCTAACAGCAATACAATCTTTCGGAAGACCATCAGAAGTAGAACTTTTAACGCTAATCGACAGAAGATTCAGTCGTCATTTACCTATTCAACCTGATTATAGAGGAAGGCAAGTAGATGCCATAAACAATGAAAAAGTAATTGTAAAATGGCTAGAAAATGACGGAGAAGATACCGTTTATTTGGTAACAAAATAATGGAACAATAAACCACTAACTACAAACAACAAACAACCAAAATAAATGAAAGAATTATCAGTAAATCATTTAATCGGAATAAAATATATTACCAAACAAGATATTGATTTAATTTTCGAAACGGCTGACCATTTCAAAGAAGTTATCAATCGTCCCATCAAAAAAGTTCCATCTTTGAGAGATGTTACCATTGCAAACATTTTCTTCGAAAATAGTACGAGAACCAAATTATCTTTCGAATTAGCACAAAAGCGACTTTCTGCAGATGTGATTAGTTTTTCAGCAGCGCAATCTTCAGTTAAAAAAGGAGAAACTTTAATTGATACGGTTAACAATATATTATCTATGAAAGTAGATATGGTTGTGATGCGCCACAGCAGTCCCGGAGCGGCTCATTTCTTATCGCAAAATATTGGAGCAAGTGTTGTAAATGCAGGCGATGGCGCTCACGAACACCCAACACAAGCCTTATTAGATAGTTTTACAATTAGAGAAAAATTAGGCGATGTAGGCGGAAAGAAAATCGTAATTGTAGGTGATATTTTACACTCAAGAGTAGCCTTGTCGAATATTTTCGCTCTTCAAATGCAAGGTGCCGAAGTAAAAGTGTGCGGACCAAAAACATTAATTCCAAAATATATTGAATCGCTAGGAGTGAAGGTAGAGCCTAATCTTCGTAAAGCCTTAGAATGGGCAGATGTTGCGAATATGTTACGAGTGCAAAACGAACGTTTGGATGTAAGTTATTTCCCAACCACAAGAGAATACACGCAACAATATGGAGTAACTAAAGAATTATTAGATTCGCTAAATAAAGAAATCGTAATCATGCATCCAGGTCCAATTAACAGAGGAGTAGAAATTACTTCAGATGTAGCGGATTCACAACAATCGGTCATTTTAGAGCAAGTAGAAAATGGTGTTGCGGTTCGTATGGCAGTGATTTATTTATTGGCAAGTAAGATTAAAAATTAGTATCTTAGTTGAAATTATTAAAATAAATTTGAATGACTATTGGAGAAGGTAAAGCTGTTTGGTTATTTTTTGAAAATATTTCCGAATATTTATTTTCTTTTTTTAGTAAAAAAGTAAAAAATCAAGTTGAAACTATTGATGAGTTAGAATCTAAATTAAAGTTTGAACACGAAATTTCAATATTAGATTTATTAGAAAATAATTCAATTAAAACTCAAAATGCGATAGAAAAAATTGAAGTTTATTTTTTAGATGATATTATTGAATCTATTTATTTTTGTGTAAAATCTAAAGCAAGAAGTAAACTAATTAATAAGCTCAAATCGATTGAAAATCTTGATTCAAAGCTTCTAGATTTAATTCAAATTGCAGATAATAAGTCTAATAAATTATGTTTGTCAAGAAATAATATTAAAAATTCTCTACAACATAGTTTAAGAAATAAATAATTTAAATATTATGAAAGTCGATCAAAAAGGACATACTACAATAATTAAAGATACCCACAATAATGTGGAGGCTTTTGTGGAAAAGTTAACTAATGAATATCACGCATTTCAAGGTCAAAACTTGATTTTGGATGTATCTCAAGACAAAGCCATTTCAAATGTCGATTTAGCGCATTTTAAAGACTTAGCCAAAAACCACAAAAAGGCAAAAAAATCAATGATTATAGTTACTGACACGGTTGATTTTAATAAAGTTCCCAATTATTTAAACGTGGTTCCTTCTGTTTTAGAAGCTCACGACATGATTGAAATGGACGAAATTGAACGCGATTTAGGATTTTAAAAAAAGTTTACAGTCTCAGTTTACAGTATTCAGTAACTGCGACTAAAAACTGCGACTGACCACTAAAAAATGAAACTACAAATACTCGGTTGTTACGCAGCCACTCCAAGAACCATAACGAATCCAACATCACAAGTTTTAGACATAAAAAATCATATGTTTTTAATCGATTGTGGTGAAGGAACGCAAGTGCAATTACGCAAGCATAAAATCAAGTTTTCTCGTATTAATCATATTTTTATTTCGCATTTACACGGCGATCATTTTTATGGATTAATCGGTTTGATTTCGACATTTATGTTGTTAAATCGCGAAAACGATTTACACGTTTATGGTCCAAAAGGAATAAAAGAAATTATCTTATTACAGTTGCGAGCTTCAGGTTCGTTTACGGGTTATAATTTATATTTCCACGAATTAGAATCCAAAAAAAGCGAAGTCATTTTTGAAGATGAAACCGTAATTGTAAAAACAATTCCATTAAATCATCGTGTTTATACCAACGGATTTCTGTTTCAAGAAAAGTTAGGAAAACGCCATTTGAATATCGAAGCAGTTGCCAAATACAAAATTGAAAAAGTGTATTTCGATAAAATTAAATCTGGCGGTAATGTGACATTAGATTCAGGTGAAGTGATAACAAATGAATTGCTTTCGTTTCCACCCGATGCTCCTATGAGTTATGCGTTTTGCAGCGATACTTTGTATGATGAATCTATTGTTCCTATTATTAAAGATGTCGATGTATTGTACCACGAATCTACTTTCTTGGATTCAGAAATGCAATACACAGAGAAAACTAAGCATGCAACTGCAAAAGAAGCAGCCAAAATCGCAAAATTAGCGAATGCTAAAAACTTAATTTTAGGACATTATTCCACACGTTATGGTTCTATCGAACCTTTTAAAACCGAAGCAGAAACTATTTTTGAAAATGTACTTTTAGCGGACGATGGAAGAGAATTTGAATTCTAATTTTCAATGATATAACAAGTTAGGAACACAGATTGGAGAAATTTTGAAAATTTTAATAATTTCTTAAATCTGTGTTTCAAAAAAAGTTTAGATTTTAAAGATTAAAAATGATACAAACTGTAATTTTCGATATGGATGGCGTAATTGTAGATACCGAGCCGGTACATCATTTTGCGTATTACCAACATTTTAATGAATTAAACATCGAAGTTTCAGATGAAATGTATCGTTCGTTTACGGGTAATTCCACTCGAAATATCTTTCAGAAATTAAAAGCACAGTTCGATTTACAAGAAGATGTGGAAGATTTAATCTTAAGAAAACGTCATTTATTTAATGAAGCTTTCGATTTGAAAGAAGATTTGTATTTGATTGAAGGAGTTGAGGATTTAATCAAAGATTTATATGCCAACGGAATTCAGCTAATTGTAGCTTCTTCAGCTTCAAAGGTGACGATTAATAGAGTCTTCACACGTTTTAATTTACATCAATATTTTACACATATTGTTTCGGGTGAAGACTTTCCCAAGTCGAAACCGCATCCGGCAATTTTTGAATATGCTGCGAGTTTATCGATTGCTCCAAAAGAAAATTGTATTGTAATTGAAGATAGCACAAACGGAATTCAAGCCGCAGTTTCAGCCGGAATTTATTGTGTAGGTTACGATAGTTTTCATTCGAAAGACCAAGATTTGTCTAAAGCTAATGTAGTTATTCGAAATTTCAACGAATTGAATTTTGAGAAAGTTCGCGATTTGAACTAACTCATTTCTTGATCGTGTAAGGTATGTTTCGCTAAAATGCGTTTACTATCTTTTTTAACGGATTCATTTTTTCGCATCGACCAAAAGAAATCACTAGAAAACTTTCTGGCTTCCTCTAAATTCACAATAGGATTTGGGTAATCGCGTCCCAATTCAAACCCGTACAACATCGATTCTATTGGAGTCAATTTCCAAGGTTCGTGGATGAATTCCGTTGGAATATTAGCTAATTCAGGCACCCATTTTTTGATAAAATTTCCATCTTCATCATGTTCGTACGAATTTTTCACTGGATTGTAAACACGAAGTGTATTGATTCCCGTAACGCCAGCTTGCATCTGAATTTGCGGATAGTGAATTCCAGGTTCAAAATCTAAAAATTGTTGGGCCAAATGAGGACTACAATTTTGCCAAGGTTGGAATAAATGATGCGTATAAAACGAAACCACCAAAGCACGCATTCTAAAATTCAAATAACCAGTCGTATTCAAACAACGCATACAAGCATCAACTAACGGAACGCCCGTTTTTCCAGTTATCCAAGCTTTGTGATATTTTTCGTTAACTCTTTGATTCAAATTGCGATAGCCTTTATTTACGGCGATGAACTCCATTGTGCTTTCCATTTCAAATTTCTGAATAAAATGCGCCTGCCAACGCAAACGTGAAGCAAAATTGGAAATCTGACGTTTAAATTTTCCTTGCTGATGCAATTCCCAAGCTTTGGTATACACTTGTCTCACCGATAAATTTCCCCAAGCAATATAAGGCGATAATCGACTACAACCTTTTCTAGCTAATTCTGGTTTTGAAATGTGGCTGCTGTAATTTTGAACGCGTTCTTCAAAAAATGATTTCATGTAGCGTAAAGCCGTTGGAACACCACCTTTCTGAAAATTGGGATTGTGAACCGTTTGAATTGATGGAATTTCGAAATGATTTTCTAATTCTTCAATTTCAATGTATTTGACAAAACTTCTGGGAGTTGGTTGAAAAGGAAGACAATCTTTATCCATATAATCATACCAATCTTCTTTCCAGGTTTTTCGGTTTTTGATACCACGAATAACGCCGTTAGTGATGTATTCATTCCAAATAATTCCTTCATTTTTCAGAAGTTTAGCGACAGCCAAATCTCTATCAAATGTCAATTGAATTCCAGTCTCTTGATGCGAATAAACGGCTCTGATGGAAATTAGTTTGGTTATTTTTTCAAAAACTGTTACCGCTTCACCTTGAACAATTAAGATTTGAGTGTGATATTTTAAAAGTTCTTTCTGTAAAGCTTCTAACGATTGTTTTATAAAATCAAAATGACGTTGACTGTAATGATAATCTTTCATCAACGAAGGTTCGAAAATGTAAAGCAATAAAGTCTTTCCAGAAGTCGATAAGGCTTCGTGTAAGGCTTCATGATCGTGCAAACGCAAATCTCTCTTGAACCAAACAATTTTCATTTTTTTAAATTTTATAGTGTTTAGGGCAACGCTATTTTATCCAACCGCTTCTTTGTATACTTTAAGGCATTTTTCTCGAGCTTCTTTGTGGTCTACGATAGGTTTTGGGTAATATTGAGTTTCCAATTCAGGAACCCATTTTTTGATGTACTTTAAGTCTTTATCGAATTTTTTGATTTGTTCTGTTGGGTTGAAAATTCGGAAATAAGGAGCGGCATCGACTCCAGAACCTGCGGCCCATTGCCAATTTCCAACGTTACTAGCCATTTCGTAATCCAAAAGGTTTTGAGCAAAATAGGCTTCTCCCCAGCGCCAATCAATTAATAGATGTTTGCAGAGGAAACTAGCTACAATCATTCGAACCCGATTGTGCATGTGTCCTGTTTTGTTTAATTCACGCATTCCGGCATCAACAAAAGGATAGCCTGTTTTTCCTTGACACCATTTTTGAAATAAATCTTCGTTGTTATCCCATTGAATAGCATCGTATTTTTCCTTGAAACTTTTGTTGGATGTATGTGGAAAATGCCATAGGATTTGCATGAAAAATTCACGCCAAATCAATTCGTTCCAAAAAGTTTCGTTCTTTTCTGCAATGGCTTTTCCTATCATTTTTCGGATAGAAACCGCTCCAAATCTGAGATAAATTCCCAAATAAGAAGTTTTATTTAAAGCAGGAAAATTTCGAGTTGCTTCGTAATTCTGAATTAAATTTTCCGAAACATCAAAAGGAGTAACTTTAATTTCAGATTTTTCAAAACCAATTTCAGCCAACGATAAAAAAGGGTAGGAGTGCTGCGCAATTCCATCTAATTTTTCTTCCGAAGGATAATGAACCAATTTAATCTTCTTAAAGTTCTCTTTCCATTTTTTCGAATATGGCGTGTAGACTACATACGGACTTCCATCGTCTTTTACTACTTCGCTTTTTTCGAAAATAACTTGATCTTTAGAAGTCAAGAATGAAATTCCTTTACTTACAAATAATTGATTCAGTTCCTTATCACGTTTGCGAGCATAAGGTTCGTAATCGTGATTGGTGTAAACCGATGAAATTGTATTTTCAGTAATTAACTTTTCGAAGATTTCAATAGGTTTGCCATGAAAAACCGCTAATGATTTTCCGTGCTTCTTCAATTCTAATTGTATTTTCTCTAGTTGTTCGTGAATAAAGGTTACTCGAGCATCATTTTTTGGTAATTGCGACAGAATATTTTCATCAAAAATGAAAATAGGTAGTACTTCTTCATCGCTATTCAAAGCATGAAAAAATCCAACGTTATCATTTACTCTTAAATCGCGTCTAAACCAAAAGATATTCATGTTTTTTTGTTTAAAGTTTTTATTGTCATTCCGACGTAAGTAGGAATCTCCTATGAAATAGGCTTACATTTTAGCGAAGCAAAATATAGCTATCCGTTTACCAATAATGTTGACATTCCGCCATCTACGTGGAAAATTTGTCCCGAAATCCAACTGCTTTTATCACTTAATAAAAAGGTTGCCATTTGTGCGCTGTCTTCTGGTTTTCCAAATCGTTTTAATGGATGACGTTCGGCTGATTTTTCTTGTTTCGTTTCATTATTCAAGAATTTATCGGCTAAAGGTGTATCAGTTAATGATGGTGCAATAACGTTCACTCTAATTTTTGGTGCATATTCTGCCGCTAGTGCTTTTGCAAAACCTTCAATAGCACCTTTTGATGCGGCAACACTAGTATGAAATGGCATTCCCATAGAAGCAGCAACACTACTAAAAGTAACAATACTAGCTTGTTCCGATGCTAATAGGTTTGGTAAAACTGATTGAATTACTTTAACCAGAAGCTTTTGAAACCGATTTACAAATTAATTTCATAAGTTTGGTAAAAGTAATTCAATCAGTTTTACCAAACCTATTAGCATCG
>DIST01000038.1 GCA_002421645.1 Flavobacterium sp. UBA6203 | reverse complement strand
ACCAATTTACTAAAGTTTTCGAACCCGGATTTACAACAAAAAAAAGAGGTTGGGGATTAGGGTTGTCTTTAACTAAGCGAATTGTTCAAGAATACCATAAAGGAAAAATAAAAGTGGCTCATTCTGAAATTGGAAAAGGAACTACAATTCAGATTAGTTACAAAACAGCATAAAAAAATCCCGAATGAATCGGGATTAATTTTTATAAGTTGGAAGCTATTTGCTTGGCTAATTCTTGAAATTCTTCTGGTGTTAAACTAGTTTTTCTTTGAAAACGCATATCATCCATATCTTGAAGTGGAATTAGATGTACATGAACGTGGGGCACTTCTAAACCAACAACTGCAACTCCTATTCGTTTACAATCTACTGATTTTTCAAGGGCTTTGGCTACTTTTCGAGAGAACTTCATTAAACCTAAATAATGATCTTCTTCCATATCAAAGATTTTGTTAATCTCTTGCTTTGGAATACATAGTGTGTGTCCTTTAGCATTCGGATTTACATCTAAAAAAGCCAAGTAATTGTTATCTTCAGCTATTTTATAACATGGAATTTCTCCATTTACTATTTTGGTAAAAATACTTGCCATTTTAATCTTGTTAATCTCTTGAAATTTCTAAAATCTCAACTTTTAAAACTCCATTTGGAACATTAATTTCAGCAATTTCACCCACTGATTTTCCTAATAACCCTTTCCCAATAGGAGAAGTTACAGAAATTTTTCCAGATTTTAAATCCGCTTCGCTTTCAGCTACTAATGTGTACTTCATTTCCATACCATTAGCTTGATTTTTAATCTTAACAGTAGACAATACTAATACTTTTGATAAATCCAATTGCGATTCATCTATTAAACGAGCATTTGCTACTAACTCTTCCATTTTAGCAATGCGCATTTCTAATAAACCTTGCGCCTCTTTAGCCGCATCATATTCTGCATTTTCAGACAAATCTCCTTTATCTCTGGCTTCTGCAATTGCTTGAGATGCTTTTGGACGTTCTATGCTCTTAAGTTGATCTAATTCTTCTCTTAATTTTTTTAATCCTTCTGCTGTGTAATAAGATACTGTACTCATAACTTCATTGTTTATATAAATAGAAAGAATCCCACATGCATGGGATTCTTTTCACAAAGATAATAAATATTTTTAATATTAATTTAAGTAATAACGTAATGTTTAGTCAAAAGTAATTAATTAAATTTGTTTTACAAATGAAAACAAAAACCAATATGAAAAAATACATTTATCTTCTTTTCATCCCTTTATTTTTTGGATGTGACAAAGAAGATTTTCAAAACAATAACCCTTATTTACCAAATTACCCTGTGAACTTAAATATAAATATGGGTTTGCCTCAATTTAGTAATTTATTAAGTCCTGCTAACGCCGTATATATTAATTCAGCCGGACAAGGTATTAGAGGAATTATCGTTTTTAATACAGGTAGTGGATATGTAGCTTATGATGCAGCTTGTCCAAATCAAGCTCTAGCCTCTTGTTCTACCATGACATTGAGTGGTATTGATGCTATTTGTTCATGTGACAACAAACGCTATAGTTTATTTTCAGGGCAGTCTCAAGGCATGCAATATCCCATGAAACGATATCGAGTAGAGCAAATAAGTGAAGTTTCACTTCGTGTTTATAACTAACAAAAAAGCCTGAAAATTTGAACTTTCAGGCTTTTTTCAACTTAAATTAATTTAACTAAAATTTTAAACTCAACCCAAGAAGAAAATTAATGCCTGCTTGAGGATAATAACCCGCGCCTCCATAAGTAATTGTATTACCTGAGGAATCATCATCATACGTATAGAAATACCCGTTCGATTCATATTTTACATCAAAAACATTATTTACCAATGCTGAAAAAACAATCGATTTAATTCCCTTATTGATTTGCCAATCGTAAGAAGCATTAAAATCATTAATGAAATAACTATCCAATATAGAATTTTCTGAATCGATATTTCCCATATATTGTTCTCCAACAAATTTTGACAATAATGACAATTGTAATCCTTTAACTGGCAAGTAAGTAAACCTATTTCCGAAAATAAAATTAGGCGAAAATGCGATATTAGTATTTCCTAAATTCTGAACTACTCCATTAATTTCATAATAAAAATCCTCATTCTTATTTTGACTTAATGTGAAATTCGGATTTAAAATTAATTTATTTGTTAAAGCAATTGTTGATTCTACTTCTAAACCTAATCTGTAACTTTTTCCACTGTTTGTAAAAATTGGCGAACCTACATCGTTTAGTGCTCCTGTCATAACCAATTGATTGTTATAGCGCATATAAAATGCATTTGCAGCTAATTTTACTTTTTTAGAATTATATTTCCAACCCAATTCATAATCAAACAATCGCTCAGGTTTGACAGCACCACTTTCGTAATCATCTCGTCGTGGTTCTTTATTAGCAATTCCGAAATAACCATAGAATGCATTTTTATCATTTAATTGATAATTCAAACCTGCCTTTGGATTGAAAAATCTGAAGGTGTCATTTACAGCATCAAATTTTACACTTGTTGCATCATAAAAAACCATTCTGTATTGTAAATCGGCGAATAAATTCAACTTGTTAGTCACGTTGTATGATGCTTTTGTATAGAAATTTACATCATCTTTGTTTCCATAATTATCATAATAGCGATTTGGATTTGGAATATAATTTTGTGTCCAAACTACTTCTCCATAATGCAATCCTAAATAGCGATTGGCTGCTCCTCCAAATAACAAATCAGTCTTTTCATCTCTATAGTTTAAGGAAAAAGTAGCTCCAAAGAAATCATTATCTAACCAACGTTTTCTTACCAAATCAGAAATAGAATTTCCGTTAAAAGCGGGTAAATTATAATCAGTTAAATCTTCATCTTCTTTGTATTGCTCGAAATAACCTTTTCCTATAGTGTAATGTAATGCTGCATTTGAAATCCATTTATCCGACCATTTTTCTGTCCAATGCAATTGAAAATGGTTTTGCCAATAATTATCGGTTTCATTATCATAGAATTGCATATTACCGTTTTCATCAAAATACATTCCGGCAGGATTGAAGGTTCTACTTCCGTTTAAATCCTCGGTACCGTACCAAGCTTGATAGGTTTTTTCTTTTCCACCAAAAGCTAAAAACTTAATCAAAGTAGATTCCTTCACATAATTAGCATTAAAAAAATAACCAAACATATTAGAAGTTGCTCTATCGATAAATCCATCCGAAGCTATGTTGGAAATTCGACCATTCATTTCAAAATTATTGTGCAAACCTGTCCCAAAAGAAAGCGTGTGTTTTCTCGTATTAAAACTTCCGTAAGAATTTGAAATTTCGGCATACGCTTTTTCTTGATAGGATTTGGTTGCCATGTTTAAACTTGCGCCAAAAGCTCCGGCTCCATTCGTTGAAGTTCCTACTCCGCGTTGCAACTGAACACTTTCTAATGATGAAGCAAAATCAGGTAAATTCACAAAAAACGTCCCTTGACTTTCGCTATCATTAAAAGGAACTCCGTTTAAGGTAACGTTAATTCGAGACCCATCAGAACCACGAACTCTCATATAGGTATAACCTACTCCATTTCCAGCGTCAGTTGTACTTACAACAGAAGGCAAATATTGCAACAAAACCGGCACATCTTGACCCAAATTTCGTGGTGCAATTTCTTCTTTGGAAACATTAGTGTAAGTAATTGGATTCTTGTCTTTTGCTCTAACAGACGAAACGGTTACTTCTTTTAATTCGGTAATTTTTGTGGTGTCTTTCTTAGTTTCTTGGGAGAAAGAGGCAAAAGGTAAAAAACAAAAGATAAAGGGTAAAAGACAACTAAAATAGCGACTTTTTGTTTTTGGCAATAAGCCATTTTTTTTGAATAAAGTTTTCATTCGTAAAATAAATACGAATAAAAGGGGCAATTATTCCTTGGTTAAAAATTAATTTTGATACTCTTTGACGCCAATAAACGTGCACATTTACTTTTGTCAATTCCCTAAACAGCATTATCTGTTCTAGGTTCTATGGGTATGATCTCAGCTCGTTATTTAGAGCACCCCTTTGAGACGAGGCAAAGATAAGGCAATATCAATGACAATTACAAGAACAATTTCAACCTTTTTTATATTGATTTTGAACTTGAACTTGAACTTGCTCTTGAACTTTTAAAAGTTTGGTTTTTTTCTGTTTTGCTTTAAAACGCTCATTACTTTTTTAGCATTCAGGCGTTTTTCTTTTACTGATCTTGGAATTTTAGTTTCTTTTCGCTCTTTTGGAACAACCAAAGCACTTTCGAGTAACTTAAAACATTTCTTAATGACTTTTTCTTTGTTTTTCAGTTGACTTCTGTCTTCTTCGCTGGTTAAAATAAGAATTCCTTCCTGAGTTAATTTAGTTGCGATTTTTGTTTGAAACAAAATTTTTTCCTCTTCTGTTATTCCTTTTGAATTGATTAAATCGAATGTTAATACCACTTTAGAAGAAACTTTATTTACATTTTGTCCTCCTGCACCGCTACTTCTTACCGCTTTAAATGAAAACTCAGATGCTATTATTGATTTATCCATTATCAGGTTGATGTGACGATTTTAGTAAATCATTTACCGTTTTAACTGGATTGAAAGTTTCTAACGGAACCTCAACAAAAATAGTGGTCCATTTTGCCATAGCGCCATTCCATAATCCAGGTAATTCTAGAGCCTTAATTGATTTTCCGTGTTTTGTTTTTTCAGTTATAAAAGCTGTTCTTGGATCAACAAACTGAGTTAAATCAAACTTTTCCCCTTTAAAATTCTTTACACCACAAACAATATCTACTGGATTAAAATGCGTAGCCTCTTTAGCAATATTTTTTTGCGATGAATTATTCAAATCTATCTGAGAAGATTCAACAATTTGTAAAGTTTGACGCCCTTTTTCATCTTGTACCCAAAATGGACCACCTCCTGGTTCTCCCTCATTTTTTACCATTCCACAAACACGAATTGGTCGATTTAAGACTTTAATTAAATACTCAATTTTGTATTCTGTTTGAAAAAAATTGAATTCCTCTTGCAATGGAAAAGCCATTTTTTTTTCTGCAAAATCCTTAATATCATTAATTTGATTTTCAGTTACATTTCCAGTTGAAAGCAACTTAAGATAATTAAAAATCTTATACTGCATCCAAATTAAAACACCTCCTAATAACTTTTTATTTGTTTCGATTGCAATTCTATGGTTTTGAGATACGTTATCTATATTTTTTATATAAATTATATCCGAGTGTAACGCATTTAAATTATCAATCAATGCACCGTGTCCGCCGGGTCTAAAAAACAATTTATTGTCTTCAATTCGAAACGGCGTATTATCATGATTAACTGCCAAAGTATCAGTAGATTGATTTTGATAAGAATAGCTTATTTCACATTCTGAAAATTGATCAGTAATTTTCTCAAAATCAAGTTGAAATTCTTTATTTATGGTAAAATGAATTTTCGTTTTTTGATTTTCCTTCTTGAAAAATTCAGCTTCAAAAATATTTTCTTCAATTGGCGTTATGATTTTCTCATCTCTAACATGAAAAGGCAAAATTCCTTTTGGTTTATTAGCATAATCTAATCCTTCTTTACTTAACAACGTCTTTATTAAGATGTAGTATTTTATATCACTGGATAAGGCATAATAATCAGGATATAATTGAATCGTTTTTTCTTTCAATTCTCTGTAGAAAGGAAAGTTTTTCAATCCGAAAATAAAAATCGAAATATCTTTAGCGTTTCGTTTGTTGATGTAACTATTGATAGTGTCATTATCAGCATCAAACTCATTCAAAAATTCATTCAAAAATTTGAACATTCGAGTAGCAGCTCCAGAAGCAGGAACAAACTTTTCAATCGAATAATTTTTCTTGTATTTATCAAAATAATTTACAAAAACGGCTACTTCTTCTTTAGAAAATTGCCAAATACCATCACCCACTTTTGCTGATCGAACTAAATTAACATTGGGAAGTCCTTGGATAAAAAAATCCAACTGTTGTTGAATTTTTTCTATTGAGTTCCCTCTGTTATGTATGTATATTAAATCGTCTTCTGTAAAAATCTTTTCCATTCTTTATAGCCTAAAATAGCAATAATCGTAAATAGTATAAATTGAAAACTCGAAAAGGTCAATCCTTTATAAAAGTACAAAGGAACCGATATTACATCTGCAATTATCCATAAAATCCAGTTTTCGATTTTTCTTTTAGCCATGAGCCACATCCCAACAAAAAACAATCCTGTTGTTAATGCGTCTACATAAGCTGTCCAATGGGTAAATTTATCAAAAAAATGATAAACAAATGCAACAAAAGTTAAGGTAATTGTAAAAATTAATACAGAAATAATAAATTCTTTTCGATTAATAGTCGAAATAGGAAATTCATCTTCTCCATCTTTTGTTTTAGACCATAAATACCAACCCAAAACACTCATTATGGAATAGTAACCATTAATAATTAAATCGCCATAGAGTTGAAATTCAAACAAAATATAAACGTATAGAATCGTACTTACTAAACCCGTTGGGTAAACCAAAATATTGTTTTTTCGAGCAAATAAAACACTGATAATACCAAACAAAACGGCAATTAATTCTAATGCAATTAAGAGGTTGGAATAGTCTTTATATTGAGCAAATAAAAACTCCATCATAACGAAAAGAAGTTACTATCATTTTCAAAAGCAGTTCCAATTACCACCAAATCTGCACCAGCTTTATACACTTCTTGAATCGTTTTCATAGAACGAATACCCCCACCCACAATCAAAGGAATATGAATATTTTGCGATACAAATCGAATCATTTCTAATGAAACGTGTTGGTTAGCACCACTACCTGCTTCTAAATAAATTATTTTTTTACCTAAAAACTCGCCAGCTTTAGCTGTTTTATATGCCAACTCAATATTGTTATGTTCAATAGGCTGGGTTTGACTTACACGTTGAACAGCGGTTTCTTTTCCTCCATCGATAAGTAAATAGCCTGTTGGGATGATTTCTAAATTCGATTTTTCTAATGCTTCTACCGAATTAATATGATGTTCAATCAAATATTCTGGATTTCGACCTGAAAGTAAACTTAGAAACAGAATTCCATCAGCTTCATTGGAAATTTGGGAAGGGTGCCCTGGAAAAATTAAAACGGGTAATTGCGTCTCTTTTTTTAATAATGCAATCAACTCATCTAAATGCGTTCCGCTAAAAGTACTTCCTCCTACAAAGATGTGAGTTGCCGGTGAAGCCTTAATTTTATCAGACAAAACCAAAACTTTTTCTATCGAAACCTTTTCTGGATCGATAAGAATAGCCAATAATTTTCGATTGTCTTTTTTAGCTTGAAGTATATTTGATAAGAGATTTTGCATCTTAATTATTTGGGAAAGCGCACACAAAGATATAATCTTCTACTTTATAAAAATGAATTTTAAACTTTTCTATAGTGTTATTGAAATGCAATTCTGCCGAACATTTTCCATCTGATAAACAAAACTCTTCTTCAAAAATATGTTCAGGAAAACTAATACCTACTTCATTTTTAATTTTGAAAATGGATTCTTTGATTCCCCAAATAACAGTTGATTTAATAATTTTATCTGAAATAGAAAGATTTTCAAGATGTTTTACCTCTAGAAATCTTGGAGCAATTTTCAACGTTTTTTCTTTTAGAATTTCGATATCAATACCCATAATTTCATCCCCAACGCAAATACATGAAAAATGATTTGAATGAGAAATTGAAATGTACTTCCCATCGGATAAATAGGGTTTACCAGATTCATCATATGTTAAATCATAATCATTGTATCCCAGATGTTGCAACAACATTCGAACGGCTAAAAAACCTTTTTGATGCTCTTTAGATTTCATTCCTTCTAAGCGAAACAAAGAAGTATCTTTTAGCGAAACTGCTGTAAATAATGAAGTTACATCTTCGGTAATATGCCAAAAGTATGCACTTGTAGTTGCGTTAATTTGTATGGATGTATAAAAAGGCATCAGATATTTAATTGTGGTTCAAATAATTAGCGAGATAAACAAATCACAAAATTTCAAACATTATTTAGAAAATAAAAACTTATGTTGTAACTTTGCACCCTCAAATTTAAAAATAAATTAATAAATATAATGAGTACAAAAACAATTCCATATGTACCATACAAAGTTAAAGATATTTCTTTAGCAGCATGGGGAAGAAAAGAAATTCAATTAGCAGAAGCTGAAATGCCAGGTTTAATGGCTTTAAGAGCAGAATATGGTGCAAGCCAACCTTTAAAAGGAGCTCGTATTGCTGGATGTTTACACATGACCATTCAAACGGCTGTTTTAATTGAAACATTAGTTGCTTTAGGTGCTGATGTTACTTGGTCTTCTTGTAACATTTTCTCAACTCAAGATCATGCTGCTGCTGCTATTGCTGCTGCTGGAATTCCGGTATATGCATGGAAAGGAATGAATGAAGAAGAATTTGATTGGTGTATTGAGCAAACATTATTCTTTGGTGAAGATCGTCAACCATTAAACATGATTTTAGATGATGGTGGTGATTTAACTAACATGGTTTTTGACAGATACACAGAATTAGTTTCTGGAATCAAAGGTTTATCTGAAGAAACTACAACTGGAGTTCACCGTTTATACGAAAGAATGAAAGCTGGAACTTTATACATGCCAGCTATCAACGTAAACGACTCCGTTACTAAATCTAAATTTGACAACAAATACGGTTGTAAAGAATCTGCTGTTGATGCAGTTCGTAGAGCTACTGACGTAATGTTAGCAGGAAAAAGAGTAGTTGTTTGTGGATACGGAGATGTAGGAAAAGGAACTGCAGCTTCTTTCCGTGGTGCTGGTTCTATTGTAACGGTTACTGAAATTGACCCAATTTGTGCTTTACAAGCAGCTATGGATGGGTTCGAAGTTAAAAAATTAGATACTGTTATCGCTAATGCTGATATCGTTATTACTACAACTGGAAATAAAGACATCGTAGTAGGTCGTCATTTCGAGGCTATGAAAGATAAAACGATTGTTTGTAACATCGGACACTTTGATAACGAAATTGATATGGCTTGGTTAAACAGCAACTATGGTAATACTAAAGTTGAAGTTAAACCACAAGTTGATATTTACAACGTAAACGGTAAAGAAATCATCATCCTAGCTGAAGGTCGTTTAGTAAACTTAGGTTGCGCTACAGGTCACCCATCATTTGTAATGTCTAATTCATTTACAAACCAAACGTTAGCTCAGTTAGAATTATGGACAAACAGTGCAGCGTACAAAAATGAAGTGTATATGTTACCTAAACATTTAGATGAAAAAGTAGCAGCGCTTCACTTAGCTAAATTAGGTGTTGAATTAGAAACTTTAAACCCAGAGCAAGCAGCTTACATTGGAGTTGAAGTTCAAGGTCCATTCAAACCTGAGTATTATAGATACTAGTATTAAGACAAAAGAATTAAGTATTAAGACTATAGAAACCCTTGCAGTGATGTGAGGGTTTTTCTTTTACCTCTTATTTATCAACAAATTAACACTAAATTGAAACTTTTGGCGTTAAATTTGTACTAATCATCATCAATCAAAATCAATCATCATGTTAAAACGTTTTTTTATGTTATGCTCGGGCGTAGATTCCGACATAATTAACGGCTGTTCTAATGGCGAGCAAAACAAATATGCCGGAATTGGAGCTACCGTATTCTTCACCGCCGTAATGGCTTTTATTGCGAGTGCTTATGCGCTTTTTACTGTTTTCGACAATGCTTTTATTGCCATAGCTTTCGGATTAGTTTGGGGTTTGCTTATTTTCAATTTGGACCGATTTATTGTTTCTACCATTAAAAAAAGAGATCGTTTTTTAGACGAATTTATTCAGGCTACTCCACGAATTGCTTTGGCGATTATTATTGCTATCGTAATTTCAAAACCTTTGGAAATTAAAATCTTTGAAAAAGAAATCAATACCGTTTTATTAAAAGAAAAGAACGAAATGATGTTGGCCAACAAAAAACAAGTAGCCAATTATTTTCAATCCGATTTAGATAAAAACAAAGCGCAAATTGATAGTTTAAAATCGGATATTCTTAAAAAAGAGAAAGAAGTAAACGATTTATATTCGGTTTACATCACCGAAGCCGAAGGAACTGCCGGAACTAAAAAGTTAGGCAAAGGTCCGGTTTATAAAGAAAAACGTGAAAAACACGATGCTGCTTTACAAGATTTAGCGACATTAAAAGCTTCAAACCAAGCAAAGATTACCGATTTAGAAGCGAAAAACAAAACTCTTGAAGCCGATTTGGATAAAAAAGTCACCGAAACCCAACCCATTATTGAAGGTTTCGACGGCTTAATGGCGCGAATTAACGCCTTGAATAAATTGCCTTTCTTGCCTTCGTTTTTCATTATGTTATTGTTTTTAGCGATTGAAACTTCGCCAATTATTGCCAAATTATTATCGCCAAAAAGCGAATACGATTTCAAACAAGAAGATAACGAAATGGGTATTAAAAATATGTTAGCACAAAATCGTTATCAAAGCGAATTACAAAAGAAAACCGATGCCGAAATCTATGATAAAGTCTATGCCGACATCAAAGAAGATAAAGAACTATACAACTACAAAAAGAAAAGTGCCACAGAATTACTAAAACTTCAAGCCGATGGTTTTGTTGAAAAACAGAAAAAATCGATGTAAAAATATATTAAAGAAAAACCCAACATTTTGAAGTGTTGGGTTTTAATTTTATCTTACAAATATTTTAAAATCTCCGACTTTAATCGATCATATTCTCCTTGAAGAATTAATCCATTATCTAATAATTTTTTATAATTCTGAAGTTTAGCAAACAATTCATCCTGTGATAAATGTGCCAATCCTTTTTCTTCCGAAATTGGCACTTCTACTTCGGTATCACGAATTACATCGTTTGGTGTAGGAATTAATTCAGCAAAATGAGTCACTTCTTCTGCTTGAATTTCCTCAACTACTTCTTGAGTTGGCGTTTCAATTGGAGCTTCTACTTTAACTTCTTCCACAACTGAATTAGTTGCTTTTGGATATTTCAATAAATCCAATTGCTCTTTAGCGTAAGTATATAATTTTCGTGCTTGATTTTTAGGTAAATAATCAACGGTGTGCGTTAAATCTGAATTAGTAGTAAAAGTGAAATCAGCACCTAAAATACCTTCTTTTACAAACGAACCTGCGATATCATCCCAATCGTAATCAATGAATTCCATTGATAATCCTAAGTTTTTAGGTTTGCATAAAATGATACGCTTGTTTGTTACCACAATGCTATCTGGAAAAATAGTTACCGCTGGTTTTTTCTGAACCGCAATATAGCCTACTTCTTCATTCGACATTAAAAGATTTTCCAACTTAGCCGTAATTTTTTCAATAGCTTTTGGATCTTGATCTTCGTTTAATATTTTTTTTAAGTTGTCTATCATGATAGTTACTTTGAATTTTTTTATTTAGTAGAACAAAAGTAATGCCTAATTTTCTAATTCTTGAATTTCTTGTTGGACTTTTTTCGTTAAACTTTTGAAAACAAGTTCATAGGAATGGTTAATCAATTCGCACATCATTTTATCAGAAACATCGCCATGAAAACGAACTGTATTCCAATGCACTTTACTCATATGATAACCGGGTTCAATAGCTTCATATTCCGCTCGAAGTTCCAAAGCGCGTTCTGGATCGCATTTCAAATTTAACGATGGTGTTCCTTTTTCCCATTCGGATAATGAAGTTAAGCAAAACATTTTTCCGCCTACTTTAAACACCAAAGTATCTTCATCAAACGGAAAATGTTCGGTTACGCCTTTTTTAGATTGGCAGAATTCGTATAGTTGTTGGATGTTCATTTTGACAATTACTTTTCAATTTTATACAAAATCGGTTTACTCGGACTTGCATCATTTTCAAATGAAGCAAATTGTAAATTCAAAATATAACTTCCGTCTTGTATTGAATCATTTACGTAAATCATTTCGGTAATTGTAGAATTAAAACGAGCGTCTTCATTCACTTGGTTTACATCTTTTACATTCCAAAACGCTTTATGGGCTAATAATTTTCCTTCGTCGTGTTCTTTGTCAACACTAGGTAAATCAATTAATAAATGCTGAATTCCTTTTTCTCTGATAAAAATCGCGGCTGCTTCTTCTAAGTAAGGCGGATTCGCATTAGAGTAATTCAAATGCTTTTTACTTTCTGGATTTGGTAAAGTTCTTATGATTATTGCTTCTGGCGAATTTTCTTCCAAAGCAAATTCAATTTGTGCTTTTGTAACAACTAAATCTTCCCCAATCTTTTTTGGCTCCACAGAAATCAATTCCGAAGTAAAGAAAAACTGCTTTAAACATTGATTTATCGAATAAAAATCGCGTGTAATATGTCCTAAACATTCCGTATGCGTGCCATGTGCGTGCGGATTGAAGAAAATATTATTGAAATTCGTAGATGATTTTCCTTCCGAAACTTTTCCTATCCAATCACCCATAGTTACAGGTTCAATTTCTGGTGTATTTTGATACCAAGCAATCGGATTTTGTTCGTTGTTTGTTAGAGGAATAGAAATATCAAGAGGTTTTGATAAGTCTATTTTATATTTATTGTCGATTAATGCAATCATAATGGAAGACAGATTTAACGAGTTTTTCTTCGCTACTTTTACTCCAAATTTAGTAAAAACAAATCACTTGCAATTCCGTCGCTTAAAAACTTTCCTTTTTTGGTTGTTAGTAGGATGTTATTGTCAACAAACAATAAATGGTCTTCAATGAATTTTGCTGCTTGACGGTTCAAATAATCCAAATAGGTTTTCCCAAATTCTTGCTCGACTCTTTCTAACGAAACGCCCCAAATTGTGCGTAAACCCGTCATAATATATTCGTTATAACGATCGGTTTTGGTTAAGGTTTCAATTTCAATTGGCAATTTATTTTCTTGAATCGACTTGATGTAAAGCGAATTGTTTGAAACATTCCAACCTCTATTTTTTCCATCATAACTATGAGCTGACGGACCAATTCCGATGTACTTTTTGCCCAACCAATAACTGGAATTGTTTTTTGAGAAATAATTTTCTTTTCCAAAATTCGATAATTCGTAATGAATGAATCCGCTTTCAGAAAGTTTATCGACCAAAATTTGAAAATGTTCCTGAGCCACTTCATCATCAGGTTGCGGAATAATTCCTTTTTGAATGAACGAATGCAAAGCCGTTTTGGGTTCGACCGTTAAAGCATAACTCGAAATATGCGGCACACCAAAAGACAAAGCCGTTTCGATGTTTTGCAACCATTTTTCATTACTCATTTCGGGAACACCATAAATCAAATCAATAGAAATATTATCAAAATATTGAATAGCTGTTTCCAAACATTTTTTAGCTTCTTCAGCATTGTGCGCACGATTCATCATCTTCAAATCGTCTTCAAAAAACGATTGAATTCCGATTGATAATCGGTTGACTTTATTTTTTGAAAGTTCAATTATTCGATTCTCTGTTAAATCATCTGGATTGGCTTCTACCGTAATTTCTGGATTTTCGACTACTTTATAGTTTCGATACACTTCATCAATTAAAAATCTCAAATCTGCAATCTGCAAAATCGAAGGCGTTCCACCACCAAAATAAATCGTTTCTACAATCTCATCCTTAAACTCGTTTTTACGTAATTCAATTTCTTTAGCCAATGCCAAAACCATCTCATCTTTCTTCTTCAAATTAGTAGAAAAATGAAAATCGCAATAGTGACATGCTTGCTTGCAAAAAGGGATATGGATGTAGATTCCGCTCATTTTTAGTGCTCAGTGTTCAGTTTTTAGTGTTCAGTGCTAAATGCAGAAATATTTAGTTTTCAGATTTTGAACCGAATTTTCCAGGATTTAAAATCATGTAATTTATTAATCTTCCAACTTCTTTTGACTTTTCAGTCAAATAGTCAAATGTTTCTTGAGAAATATATTTACAAGCTAATGCATATTCTAACCAACCTTGTGTTTCGGAATTTTCTGCATCAGCATCAGTTAGTTTACTATGAAAATATTTTGGATATTCCCTTTTACGGTAAGCTTCAGCTATTGTGATTGTTACACTTCTTGAACTTCTTCTAATTTGATCTGTTAAAGAGTATGTTTCTTCTTTTGGAAAACTTTTTGATACTTCAAAAACTTCCATTGCAACTTCAAATCCTTTCTTATATGCTAATAAATCTTGAAATCTCATATATTTTTTCAACACAATTTTATACTGAACACTAAAAACTGAACACTGAACACTACTTCTTAACTCTATCTTCATTCTGTTTTACAAAAGCATCCCAACCTGAATAATTTTTCCCCACCTCAACTCTACCTGAATTGAAAAAATGACAAACAGCTGCCGCTAAACCATCGGTTGAATCGAGGTTTTTTGGTAATTCTTTTAAACCTAATAATTGTTGGAGCATTTTGGCAACTTGTTCTTTACTGGCGTTTCCGTTTCCAGTAATCGCCATTTTAATTTTTTTAGGTTCGTATTCTGTAATTGGAATATCTCTCGAAAGTCCGGCTGCCATGGCAACTCCTTGTGCTCTTCCTAATTTCAGCATCGATTGCACGTTTTTTCCAAAGAAAGGCGCTTCAATAGCAATTTCATCTGGATTGTGTGTGTCGATTAATTCAATGGTTCGCTCAAAAATGACTTTTAATTTCTGATAATGGTTGTCGTATTTGGACAAAATAAGCTCGTTCAACTGTAGAAATTCCATTTTCTTGTTGACTACTTTGATTAATCCAAAACCCATAATCGTCGTTCCTGGGTCGATTCCTAATATGATGCGTTCGTTTGCCAATTTTAGTGTAAAGTTTCGTTTCTTTGTACCAATGATTACAATTCCTCACAAAGCTAAGCAATTCCTTGTTTTTACCATCAAACTTTTGATTGTAATTGGTGCGTTTTATTTTATTTATGACCAAATTGCAAATAATTCAAAGTTAGAATGGAGTAAGTTCCAGACTTTAGTTTTGGAAAAAACTTCAATTACAACTATCATTTTCATTTTATTATTTAGTGTTGCGAATCGCTATTTTGAGATTTTAAAATGGCAAAATTTAGTTGATTTCATCAAACCGATTTCGGTTGGCGAAGCAAGTAAACAAGTTTTGGGAGCTTTAACTGCTGGAATTTTCACACCAAATGGTTTGGGAGAATATGCCGGAAAAGCCATGTTTTTCAAGAAAGAACAAACTAAAAAAGTGGTATTTTTAAACTTGATTTGCAACGGAATTCAAATGATTTTGACAATCATTTTCGGAACTATTGGATTGATTTTAATTGGGTATTGGAAATGGGCGTTAGCGATAATTGGAATTGCAATTGTTTTATTTTTCGTTTCTATTCTTTCGAAAAACATTACGATTAAAGGGTATTCCATTCAAAAATTGCTCCACAAAATCAACGAAATTCCGAAGAAGATTCATCGAAAAAATATTTTATTGGGCATTTGTCGTTACTTGGTTTTTTCGCATCAATATTATATTTTGTTTTTGGTTTTTGATGTGGATTTACCTTATCTGACTTTGATTAGCTCGATTGCTGCGGTTTACTTTTTAGCTTCTTCGTTGCCGAGTTTTCAATTTTTAGATTTTGCTGTAAAAGGAAGTGTGGCGATGTTTTTCTTCGGAAAATATGGTGTTAACGAATGGATAGTAATTTTCATTAGTACGTTAATGTGGTTTTTAAACGTAGTTTTACCGGTAGTGATTGGAAGTTATTATGTGATGCGATTTAAACTAAATGATAGCAAAGTTTAAGCAATTTTCTTTGTGCAAAAATGAAGTTTTCTTTGTCTTCTCAAAATTTTTTTCCACTTTTACTATGTTTCTATGTGGTTTGAAATTTAACACATAGCTACAATAGATTTTGATTGTGTTGATTTTAGTCCGAAGCTTCGGACGTTTCACTTAACATAACTCACATAGAAATATTTTTAAATTATGTTGGAATTAATTCTTGGAACCGTTTTCCTCATTTACATCCTGTTCATCGGGCAACTGATTTATGGCTTTAATCGAATGAAACGCTTTTCGAGAAAAGAATTCACTCCAAAAACATCTTTTACCATTGTAGTTCCGTTCCGAAATGAAAAAGAGAATCTCCCGAATTTATTACATTCTATTTCTTTGTTGCATTATCCGAAAGAATTAGTGGAAGTGATTTTAGTGGATGATGATTCCAATGATAGTTGGAAGATGGAAGATGGAAGATGGAAGTTTGAAATTCGATTAATTAAGAACGAAAGAAAATCAAATTCACCCAAGAAAGATGCCATTGAAACCGCGATTCAAGTTGCCAAAAACGATTGGATTATTACTACTGATGCCGATTGTTTGGTTCAAAAAAATTGGTTAACGACTTTCAATCAATATATTCAGGAAAATGAAGTGGAAATGGTGGCTTCTGGCGTTTGTTATGTTCCAAAAAGTGGCTTTTTATCCGCTTTCCAGAATTTAGATTTCTTGAGTTTACAAGGCGCTACGATTGGAAGTTTTGGAATCGACCAACCTTTTATGTGTAATGGTGCGAATTTTTCCTATTCCAAACATTTTTTCAAGGAATTAAACGGTTTTCAAGGAAATGAGACCATTGCTAGCGGTGACGATGTTTTTCTGCTTCAAAAAGCAGTTTCAGTTGCTCCGAAGAAAGTTGGTTTTTTATTGGCTAAAGAAAGTATTGTTGCCACAAAACCAGTTGCAACTTGGTCTGAATTGTTTCAACAACGGGTGCGCTGGGCTTCAAAAAGTACTGGCTATTCTTCAGTTTATGGAAAGTTGTTAGCGCTTGTTGTTTTTGGCGGGAATTTGGCTTGGATAGTGAGTTTTCTACTTTGGTTGACAAGTATATTAGACCAAAACATTTTAATGCTTTTTGTTGCTTTGAAATTTCTAATTGATTTTATCTTGATTTACAAAACCGCTAATTTCTTCGAATCGAAATTACAATATGTGTTGGCGAGTAGTTTGTTGTATCCGTTTTTTAGTGTTTCAGTGGCGGTTTATTCGTTATTTGGCAACTATTCTTGGAAAGGGCGAAACTTTAGAAAATAATTGACTTAAATACGAATTTCACGAATTAAAACGAAATCTTTTTAACATATAAGTCATGTAAGTTTTTTGAAGTTGACAACTTTTTTCGAATTAAGTTCATATAAGATTTTGAAAATTATTGAAATTTCTTAAATCTGTGTTCCTAATTTGAAATTGAACTTGCCCTTGTACTTGAATTTGCTCTTGATTTTGCCCTTGCTTACTTCTCCATTTTAATAATGACCGGAAGAACAAATTGCGTTTTTACTTTCACGCCTCTTTTTATGGCAGGTTCTACTTTTGGGAAATCAGATAATCTTGAAGTTAAAATACTATCGATTTTTGTTTTATCTGCAAAAGCAATGCTGTCATTTGGATATAGGGTTTCAAATTCCAAGCTCGAATCGGGATTTACGGTAATTTTAACGTTGATGGTGTCGATTTCTGGATATTCAACACGTAAGGTATCAATTCCTATTCGCTCTTGTATGGTTTGTGCTAAATAATCAAAAAAGCATTGTTTTTTTATTTCCACATCTTTTATGGTATCACATTGCAAAACCGATGGAAATTCATCGACTTCGTCCCAGTTGATTTTTTTCAATTCTTGTTCTAATAATTCTTTCTCATCAGGGACTTGCTTATCGAAGTACTGACAAGAAACCAATGAAATAAATAGGGCAAAAATGAATACTCTTTTATTCATAGAATTATTGTAATTTAAAAGTTAATGGTAAAGAATGCTTCACCTTAACTATATTTCCTTTATGTTTTGCTGGTTCAAATTTTGGTAATTTCAAAACGATTCTCTTCACTTCTTCTCTCAGGATTTCAGCTTCATTTGGCCCAACAATTTCTTGAATAATAACTGTTCCATTTTCGTCAATTATGAATTTTGCGATGAATCTACCTTGAATATTTTCCTCCATTGCTAATTCTGGATACCTAAAATTATTTTTTAAATGATTCATTAATTCGGTTTGAAAACACTCTTGAGATTTTTCAACAGCAATTCCTTTACAATTTGGAAATGCAGGTGCTTGTTCAACTATTGTCAAAGGTATAATTTCAGAATTTAAGTCAATAATCTGAACATCATTAACAACAACAGTTTTCTCTTTTTCTTGAGAAAATGAAATTATTGAAAAAACTAAAAAAACCACTTGAATTAATTTTCTCATATTACTCTTGCATCTGAAAGGTTATAGGTATTGCAAACATAATATTTATTGGTTTTCCATCGCAAGTAGCTGGAATAGCTGTTGGCAACGATTTAATTATGCGTATAGCTTCTTCCTCTAAAATCAATCCATTTTTTGGACCATTAGCTTCTTTTATTTGAGGATTTCCTTCTTTATCAATATAAAATTGTACCAAAACTCTTCCTTCTAATTCGTAATCCATTGCAAATTCGGGATAATTAAATTTAGCCATAACATGCCTTCTTATATAATCGGTAAAAGCAATTTTTTCTTCAAAACCTGTTGTTGGGTTTTTTCTAATATAATATGGCGATTCTTGATTATCACATTTAGGAAAATCAGCTACATCTTTTTTGACATTATCAGCTAGTTTTGATTTCTCAATAGAATCGGCTTGTTTTTTTTGCTTTTTTGCAATTTGACTTTCTTCAACACGAACTAAATAAGCATCCCATTCTTTTTTTCTAATTTCTTCATATTCCCTTTTTGTTTTTGCCAGTTCATTTAAACGTTCTTGAGTAGACATTTTTTTTTCTTGAGCAATAGCACTATTAACAATTATAAAAGAAACAAAAAATAAAAAAACAAATCGCATAGAAATCAATTATTTAAAAAGTAAGAAACAAAGTTATAAATTTGTTAGACAATAACTAAAATCTTATGGAATACTTTTTATTGATTCTGGGTTTGCTTTTAATGATAGTTGGGATTATTGGAAGCTTACTTCCTGCTTTACCGGGACCGCCTATTAGTTGGGTTGGGATTTTGATGCTTTATTTTTGCCAAGGAATAGAAACCAATTATTGGTTACTAGGCATTACTTTAGTAATTGCCATTGTGATTGGAATTTTAGATTATGTGATTCCAGCTCAAGGAACAAAATATTTTGGCGGGAGTAAATACGGAATTTGGGGAACTAATATAGGTTTGATTATTGGAATTTTCGCACCTATTCCTTTTGGTTTTTTAATTGGACCTTTTGTTGGAGCACTCGTGGGAGAACTTATTTATAACTCTCAAGAAAAAGGACGAGCATTTAAAGCTGCTACTGGTTCATTTATTGGATTTTTAGCAGGAACCTTCATGAAACTATTGGTGAGTTTACTTTTTTTTGGATTATTCTTGGTTTTGGTTTGGCAGAATAGAGGAATTTGGTTTTAACAAAAAGTATAAAAATCAAAAAAGCTCTG
>DIST01000060.1 GCA_002421645.1 Flavobacterium sp. UBA6203 | reverse complement strand
TTAACAAAAGTTAATAACTAAAATATTGTAATTAAATTTAGGTTTTATACAAAGTAAAAATAACACTATCTTTGCGCATATTTCATTTATCAATACGATGGAAAACAAAAATCAAGAAATTGTAAAGAACGTTTTTACTAAATTTTTAGAGGAAAAAGCACACCGTAAAACGCCAGAGCGTTATGCTATTCTTCAGGAAATTTATAATACTGCCGAACATTTTGATATCGAATCTTTGTATATCAAAATGAAAAATAAAAACTACCGCGTAAGTAGAGCTACCCTTTACAATACAATCGAACTTTTATTAGAATGTGGTTTGGTGCGTCGTCATCAGTTTGGGCAAAATCAGGCACATTACGAAAAATCGTATTTCGATAAACAACACGATCACATTATTTTAACCGATTCTGGTGAAGTTATCGAGTTTTGTGACCCAAGAATTCAACAAATAAAACAAACCATGGAAGAAATGTTTGGAATTGATATCACAAACCACTCGCTTTACTTTTATGGGACAAAAAAACAACAATAACAACTAACTACAAATAATAAACAACAACACAATGACTGTAGATTTACTACTTGGATTACAATGGGGAGACGAAGGAAAAGGAAAAATCGTTGACGTTCTTACCTCTAAATATGATATTATTGCAAGATTTCAAGGTGGACCAAATGCGGGACACACTTTAGAATTCGACGGAATCAAACACGTTTTAAGAACAATTCCTTCTGGAATTTTCCACAAAAACGCAATTAATATCATTGGAAATGGAGTTGTAATCGACCCGGTAGTTTTCCAAAAAGAAATTGAAGGTTTAGCTAAATTCAACATGGATGTAACAGCTAAATTATTCATATCTAGAAAAGCTCACTTAATTTTACCAACACATCGTTTGTTAGATGCTGCTTCTGAAGCATCAAAAGGAAAAGCAAAAATTGGTTCTACTTTAAAAGGTATCGGTCCAACTTATATGGACAAAACAGGCAGAAATGGACTTAGAGTTGGCGATATCGAATTAGAAGATTTCAAAGAAAGATACAGAGCTTTAGCCGACAAGCACGAAGCAATGATAGCTTTCTACGATGTTGAATTACAATACAACTTAAAAGAAATGGAAGATGAGTTTTTTGCAGCCGTAGAAGACTTGAAAAAATTAACTTTCATTGATAGCGAAGAATATTTAAACAAAGCCTTAAAAGAAGGAAAATCAATCTTAGCTGAAGGAGCGCAAGGTTCTTTATTAGATGTTGATTTTGGTACGTATCCATTTGTAACTTCTTCTAACACAACAGCAGCTGGAGCTTGTACTGGTTTAGGAATTGCACCAAACAAAGTAAAAGACGTTTTTGGAATTTTCAAAGCGTACACCACTCGTGTAGGTAGCGGACCTTTCCCAACAGAGGATTTCGAAGAAGCTGGACAAACAATGGCAAAAGTGGGTAACGAATTTGGTTCTGTTACTGGACGTGCGCGTCGTTGTGGTTGGTTAGATTTAGTAGCTTTAAAATATGCCGTTCAAGTTAACGGTGTTACGCAATTGTACATGATGAAAGGCGATGTACTTTCTGGATTTGACACCTTACAAGTTTGTACAGGTTACAACTATAAAGGACAAAAAATTCAACATTTACCATATAATATCGAACCTGAAAATGTAACACCAATTTTCACCGAAATGAAAGGTTGGAAAGCCGATTTAACAGGAATGACAACATATGATGAATTACCGCAAGAATTAAAAGAGTACATCGAATTTATTGAGAAAGAAGTTGAAGTTCCAATAAAAGTAATTTCAGTAGGACCAGACAGAAAACAAACGATAACAAAATAATCACTTAAAAACGCTTTCAATTGAAAGCGTTTTTTTTATGCTCTTAAATGATAAAATATTCTTAATTATCAGTCGTTTTTAGAGTTTTTACTTAAATTTGGCTCAAAATAAATCCGACTTGAAAAACACATTTTTTTATATCGCCTTTTTACTTCTTACGGTTACCTTTTCGGTAGCGCAGGAGAAGAAAAAAATCATTATTGAAAATTCCGATTTCGTAGATATGAATCAGACCGAAATTCCTGGTGCTATTGTATTTACTGGGAATGTACGAATTGTTCACAATGGAGTTAGAATGTTTTGCAACAAAGCATATCATTTTAAAGATGAGAATTATGTAAAAGCTTTCGGAAACGTTCAAATGAATCAAGGCGACACGATTACCATGAACAGCCGATATGCGGAATACAATGGAGATAAAGAATTTGCTTTTGCTACTGGAGATGTTGTAATGCGTTCACCAGAATCAACTTTAACTACTGACACGGTTTATTTCGACAAGAAAAACCAACAAGCATTTTACAATACTTACGGAACCATTCGTAATAAAGAAAATACCTTAAAAAGTAAATCGGGTCGTTATTATGTAGACCAAAAGAAATACAAATTTACTACTGCCGTTACCGTAACGAATCCTGAAAGCACCATTAAAACCAACAATCTAGATTATTACGAAAATTCAGGTCATGCCTATGTTTTTGGTCCTTCCACCATTACAAGTAAAGAAAATGTAATTTACACCGAAAACGGATTTTACGACACTACAAACGATGTTGGAAAACTTTCCAAAAATTCCAAAATTACCCTCGACAATAAGATAATAGAAGGAGATGATTTGTATTATGACCGAAAGAAAAATTATTCGAGAGGTATTAATAATGTAAAAATTACTGACACTATCAACAACGTAATCGCAACAGGTCACTACGCAGAATTATATCGAAACGCTGCAACCAAAAAAGACTCAATGATTTTAACCAAAAGAGCTTTAGTAAAAACATTGGTTGAAAAAGATACGATGTATATGCATGGCAAAAAAATCATTGTTTCAGGTCCGCAAGAAGATCGCGTAATTCGAGCTTTTAACAATGTTCGATTCTACAAAACCGACATGAGTGGAAAATGTGATTCATTATGGTCTAACAACAAATCAGAATTAACAAAACTAATTGGAAAACCAATTCTTTGGAACAACGACAACCAAATGACCGGTGATGTAATGCATTTAATTGGCAACAATAAAACCGAACAATTAGATTCGTTAAAAGTGCTCAACAATGCTTTCATCATCCAAAAAGATAGTCTTAGTAAAAATGGTTATAATCAGATAAAAGGACAAAATTTATATGGTAAATTCTATGACAATAAACTTAAAGAAGTTGATGTTGTAAAGAATGCTGAAGTTATTTACTACATGTACAACGATGCTAATGAGTTTATTGGCATCAACAAAACAGTTTGCAGTAAAATTAATTTGGAATTAGAAGCAAATAAAATCAATTCAATTACTTTCTTTACCAAAACCGATAGCCACATATATCCCGAAAGTGAATTCCCTGAAAACGCTCGAAAACTTAGAGGCTTCTTATGGCGTGGTGACGAGCGAATTTTAAGTAAAGACGATATTTTCCCTGAAGAAGAAATTGCTTTAGACGATAAAATTCAAATCGAAGCTAAAAAGAAAGCTATTGAATCGGAAAAGCCAATGGAAATTCAAAAAGAAACATTGGAATATGATTCTAAAAACAAAAAAGAAGAAAAAAAATCAGATAAAAAACTAGAAGTAAAAAAACAAAAGTAATGAGTAAAAGTAATTAGCTAAATTTAACTTATCACTATTCACTTTTTACTAATCACTAAAAATATGATTGAAGATTTTTTTAAATACCAAGCACAAACCTCACCTCACCCATTAGCTATGGAAATTTCTCTTGCTAAGGGTTCTTATATTTACGACACCGATGGCAATCCTTATTTAGATATGGTTGCCGGAGTTTCAGCAAACACTTTAGGGCATCAACCACAGCGCGTAAATGATGCTATTAAAAAACAATTAGATACTTATTCTCATGTGATGGTGTATGGGGAATATGCCCAACATCCAGCAACAGAATTATGTAAGTTGTTAGCAGAACATCTTCCCTATCCACTTACTAAAACCTATTTGGTAAATTCAGGAACAGAAGCTATTGAAGGCGCTTTAAAATTAGCTCGAAGAGTTACAGGAAGAAGTCAATTAATCTCATGCCATAATGCGTATCATGGGAATACTATGGGAAGCATGAGTGTAATGGGATTCGAAGAACGCAAACAAATTTTTCGCCCGTTAATTCCTGATGTAGATTTTATTACATTTAATAACGAAGTGGATTTAGAAAAAATCACTACCAAAACAGCTGGAGTTTTATTAGAAACGATTCAGGGTGGTGCTGGTTTTATTGAACCTCAAAACGATTTTCTTAAAAAAGTACGCCAACGTTGTAATGAAGTAGGCGCTATTATGATATTAGATGAAATCCAACCCGGATTTGGTCGTACAGGAAAACTTTTCGGATTTCAAAACTACGATGTTATTCCCGATGTGGTGGTTATGGGAAAAGGAATGGGTGGCGGAATGCCTGTTGGAGCTTTCACCGCTTCAGCAGAAATGATGGATTTATTAAGTCACGATCCCAAATTAGGGCATATTACCACTTTTGGCGGACATCCTGTCATAGCAGCAGCGAGTTTGGCAACGTTACAAGAAATAACGGAAACCAATTTAATGGCTGAAACTTTAGAAAAAGAACAACTTTTCAAAAAGCTTTTAGTGCATCCATTAATAAAAGAAATTCGTGGTCGAGGGCTTATGTTAGCAGCAATGACCGATTCTCCTGAAATAACAAATGAAGTAATTCTTCGTTGTCATAAAAGAGGTGTTATTTTATTCTGGCTCCTTTTTGAAGGTTGCGCTGTTCGAATTACACCGCCATTAACCATTAGTAATGAAGAAATTACAAAAGGTTGTGGCATTATTATTGAGGTATTAAATGAGATAGAAAAAGAAATGAAGTAGGAAGATGGGAGTTAGAAGTTTTATCATTATTTTTCATTTTAGATTAAACTTGAATTTGCTTTACACAGAGATTCGCAGAGTTTTTTTTGATTTTGATTATGTAGATAAGAGATACACAGAGCGTTTCACTTATTAAATTTGAAATTGATTTTTGACCTTGCTCTTGTACTTGTAAATTGTTAATTAAATTGTTTAAAACAATTCAAACCCCAAACCACTACCCCAATATAATTCCTTACTTTTAATAAGGATAAAATCATAAAACGAAGCGCTATGAATTTGAGTCACGAAGAAGAAGAAAACAGCTTGTCCTTATCTAAATTTGAATCGATGTTAAAAACCAACAAAGTTTTTTTCTTTGATTCAGAAGAGTTTGAAGATATTATTCTTCATTACATGGATACAGGTCGATTGAATTTGGCCAAAAAAGCGCTTAAATTAGGTTTAGAACAACATCCAAAATCTACTGGATTAAAATTAGTTCAGGTAGAAATGTTGGTTTATGAAGACAAACTCGATATTGCTGAAAAGTTACTTAACGAGTTGTACGCTATTGAACCTACCAACGAAGAAATCTACATTCAAAAAGCCAACATACATTCTAAAAGAGACGAACACGAAAAGGCTATTTCATATTTGAAAATTGCTTTGAAATATACGGATGATTACGCTGATGTGTATTCTATGATTGGAATGGAATATTTATTCATGGACAATTTAGAAATGGCGAAAGAAAATTTCATCAAATGTTTAGATGAAGACACAGAAGATTACTCTGCACTTTATAACGTGGTGTATTGTTTTGATTTCTTAGATCAAAATGAAGAAGCTATCGTTTATCTAAACCGATTCATTGACAGAAATCCCTATAGCGAAGTCGCTTGGCACCAATTAGGACGCCAATATTACGCATTAAAAAACTACGAAAAAGCAGTTTGGGCTTTTGACTATGCTACTTTAATTGACGAAACCTTCTTAGGTGCGTACATGGAAAAAGCAAAGTCATACGAAAAACTAAAAAAATACCAAGAAGCAATTGATTGTTACAATATTACATTAGAATTGGACGATCCTTCTTCTTTTGTATTACTTCGCGTGGCAAAATGTTTCGAAAGATTAGGCAACACTGAATTTGCTTTAAATTATTATTTAAAAACAGTTCATGAAGATCCATTATTAGACAAAGGCTGGATTGCGATTACTGATTTTTACATTCGTCAGAAAAACTTCCAAAAAGCGCTGTACTATGTTAACAAAGCTATCGGAATTGATGGAGACAACTCATTATACTGGAAACGTTTTGCAGCAGTAAACAGTGCTTTACATTTCTTTGAAGAAGCAGAATATGGCTACCGAAAAGCATTTGAATGTGGTGATATCAATTTGGACACGTTCACGCTTTGGACAGACGTTTTACAATATTTAGGTGAATTTGAAACCGCAATCGAAATCCTTTTAGAGGCTAGTAATGTTTTACCAGATGAATACGAAATCGAATATCGTTTAGCTGGATTGTATTTTTTAATTGATGATGTTACAAAAGGAAATCTTCATTTAATTAATGGAATGAAATTACAACCAAAACACTTAACTTTATTTCAAGAATTATTCCCTGTAGTTTGGGAAAGAACGGAAGTTCAAAAAACGATTTCTAAATTTAAAAAATAGAGAATTAACAACCCTTAATCCATTCCAAAGTAGCGATGCTTTGGAATTTTTATTGCAATGAGAAAACTATTTCCCGATTATCTAATTATTACGCTTAAAGGTTTAGCCATGGGAGCTGCCGATGTAGTTCCTGGTGTTTCTGGTGGAACTATTGCTTTTATTTCTGGTATTTATCAAGAATTGATTGATAGCATTAATAATGTGAATCTTTCGGTATTAAAAACATTAAAAAAAGACGGATTAAAAGCAGCTTGGGAACAAGTAAACGGTAGTTTTTTATTGGCTTTATTATCCGGAATCGGAATCAGTATTTTGACTTTTTCAAAAGTGATTACGCATTTATTAGAAACCCAACCCATTTTAGTTTGGTCCTTTTTCTTTGGGTTAATTATTGCGAGTATTACTTTAATTTGGAAAGAAATTACGAGTTGGAAATTAGTGGATATTCTCTTTTTATTAATTGGAATTACCATTTCTTATTACATTACCATTGCACGACCAGTGAGTTCTCCCGATAGTTATTGGTGTTTATTTTTATCAGGATTTATTGCGATTATTGCGATGATTTTACCTGGAATTTCAGGAGCCTTCATTTTGCTTTTAATGGGTTCTTATGAAACCGTAATTGGAACAATTAACACTTTTAGAGAAGGTTTAACCACAGCTAATTCTGAAATTTTAATTGCAGCTTTATTAAAATTAGGTGTTTTTGCTGTTGGAGCTATTATAGGATTAAAATCATTCTCAAAAATATTACATTGGATGTTTGAACATCATAAAAACACTACATTAACTTTGTTAGTAGGTTTTATGGTTGGTTCGTTAAATAAAGTTTGGCCTTGGAAAGAGGTATTAGAAACCAGAATCAACAGTCATGGCGAAGTAGTGCCTTATATTGACAAGAGTATTTTACCACAAAACTTTGATGGCGAACCCCAAATTGCCATGGCAATCGTATTAGCTATTTTAGGATTTGTATTGATTTTTGGAATGGAAAAAATGGCAAGTAAATTAGGTAAAAACTAAATTTGTAAAAAAAATAACGTTCAAGTAACAATTTAAAACAAGACTCTGATTATATTTGATAAATTGTAATTTTAACTTAATACCAAATGAAAAAGAAAACAAAAAAACAGTTGAAATTTGGCTTAATTGGTCGAAACATAAGCTATTCTTTTTCAAAAAAATATTTCAATGAGAAGTTTGAAATTGGCCATTTTGATAATTGCGAATACAAGAATTACGACATTGAAAGCATCAAAGAGTTTCCAAAAGTAATCACTGAAATAAAAGGGTTACGAGGTTTAAACGTAACGATTCCCTACAAAGAAGAGATTATTCAGTATTTGGATAAATTATCAAAAACAGCTAAGAAAATTGGCGCTGTAAACTGCATAACCATTTCCAAAAAGAAAAAACTAAAAGGTTACAACACCGATTATCACGGATTCAAAAAATCGATACAACCTTTATTGAAAGAGCATCATAAAAAAGCATTAATTTTAGGAACGGGTGGCGCTAGTAAAGCCATTGCTTACGCTTTAAGAAGCTTGAAAATTGAATATGATTTTGTTTCTAGAACAGCTGATGAATTTCAATACAAATACGAAGAATTAGATGCTTCTATTTTTGAAGAGTACACGATTATCATCAACACTACTCCAGTAGGAACACATCCGAATGTGGACGATTGTCCGAATTTAGATTACAGTTTGTTTACCAAAAAACACATTGCTTACGACTTAATTTACAATCCAGAAGAAACTGCATTTTTAAAAAAAGCTAAAGCCCAAGGCGCCGTGACGAAAAACGGTTACGAAATGTTGGTTTTACAGGCAGAAAAGGCTTGGAAGATTTGGAATGAGTAGATTAGCACGCTGATGACGCGAATTTTCAAGCGCGGATTATAACTGATTTCTTTTAAAAACATAGACACATTAGAAAACTATGCGCTGATTTTAGGCGTTTCACTTTGCATAGAAAACATTTAATTGTGCGTTTACTCTGAAACACACAAAACCAAAACTTCTACAAAAAATCAATCCCAAGAAAGCCTTTTGATGGCTATCTAACCCCGATAGGAGCGACACCTTGTATAGTGGATAGCGGGAAAATGGATGGCAAGGAAGCCCAAAACACTCGTTTCAAAGAAAATAAGTGATTAATTAGTCGATTTTTTTTGAATTTTCAAGGTGCTTTAGTATCTTCACACCTTATTTAGTAACCTTAAGCATTTACACAATGTCAGAAGCAACACATGATAACCTGCACAACGCAGATGGACAAGACCAAATGGAACAATTAGATGGTGTTACCATTATTAGTCAATCGGTATTAGAGGAAATAGACAATTCTAATGCAGAAGAAAGCGAAGATGATTCGATAAAAGAAAAGCATGAAATTCCAGTTTTGGATTACGATGCAATGTCGATGGAAGCCTTAACCGAGGAACTTGAAAAATTAGTTGAGAACGAAAAAGTAATGGCAATTAAAGCCCATGTAGAAGGCATTAGAAAAGCTTTTTCGGACAAATACAATCATTTTATAGACGAGAAAAAAGAGGAATTCTTAGCTCAAAACAACGAAGAAGGTTTAGATTTTGAGTATCACTTTCCTTTAAAAAATAAGTTTGATGGCATTTACAACGCTTACAAAGCAAGTAAAGCGAAACACTTCAAACAATTACAAAACAATTTAGAGCAGAATTTCGCGGTTCGTGAAAACTTAATCGACGAGTTGAAAAACTTAATCGATTCAGGCGATACGAGCATTAGCGATATGTTCAAAAAAGTAAACGAAATTCGTGAGCGTTGGAAAAATGCAGGTGCGATTCCAAGAGACAAATACAACATCTTGTGGAACAACTACCATTTTCACATGGAGCGTTTTTACGACATTATGCACTTAGACAAAGAAGCGCGTGATTTAGATTTGAAAAACAATTTAGAGCAAAAACAATTAATCATTTCTAAAGCCAAAGAATTGTTGAACGAAGCTGACGTAATGAAAGCGTTCCGTGAATTGCAATTGTTACACCGCGTTTGGAAAGAAGAAATTGGTCCAGTGGATCGTGAACACAGAGAAGCGATTTGGAACGAATTCAGTGAAATCACCAAACAAATGCACGATAAACGCGAAGCTTTATACGCTTTAGCAAGAGGAAAAGAAACCGAAAACTTAGCGATTAAAAACGAAATCATTTCGCAAATCATAGCTTTAGGAACCGATAAAATTGATTCGCACAGTGGATGGCAAGCACAAATTCAGAAAATGGAAGCGTTGCGTGATGCGTTCTTTAAAGCAGGAAAAGTGCCAGCGGAAGTAACGGAGGAAACTTGGGCGAACTTTAAAAATGCGGTTCGTTCTTTTAATGCGAACAAAAACGTTTTTTATAAAGACATCAAACACGAGCAACACGAAAACTTAAATAAAAAGTTAGCCTTAGTTGAAAAAGCAAAATCGTTAAAAGAAAGCACCGATTTCGCTGCGACTACTCCAATTATGAAGAAAATTCAGGAAGATTGGAAGAAAATTGGACATGTGCCTCGTAAATATTCCGACAGCGTTTGGAAAGACTTTAAAGATGCGTGTAATGCGTATTTTGATAGAATGCACGAAGCTAGAAATGCAGAAACCAGTGAAGAAGTAGAAGCTTTTGAAAAGAAAAAAGCATTCTTAGAAGAGTTAAAATCATTCACTTTAACTGGTGAGCATAAAGCGGATTTAGATGCGATAAAAGCACACATTGCGACTTGGAAAACCTTTGGGAAAGTGCCTTTCAACAGAAGACACATTGAAGGAAAATTCAATAAGATTTTAGATGCTTTGTTTGAAAAACTAAGTATGTCTAAAAAAGATACGGAAATGATGCGTTTTAGCAACCGTTTAGAGCAATTATCGGAAGGCGACGACCGCAGAGCTTTAGAACAAGAGCAATTCTTCATCAGAAAGAAAATCGACGAAGTACAAAGCGAAATTTTCCAGTTAGAAAACAACATTCAGTTTATTAGCAGTAGTTCTAAAGGTGAAAATCCATTTATCAAAGAGGTACAAAAAAGTATTGAACGCCACAAAGACGACTTGAAATTGTGGAAAGAAAAACTACAGCAAATTAAAAATATGTAAGATAGAATCCCGAGTTTAGGCTCGGGATTTTTTTTTTTGATTGTTTAAAATTTAGTAAAAATATGCAGAAAAACTACAGCAAGGTTTGTTGGGGTTTGGGTATATTTGTGAGATAGCTTGATGATATTTACAAGTTAGCAGAAAATTTTGAAAGCGTTGTGGTTAAAGAGATTAAAACATCTAATTTAGTTAGGTGCATCTAAAATAAACCAAGAATTAAAAAATAAGAATAATCATTAGGGATGGTACATTAATCAAATAAAATAGTACCTTAAGTCACCATCCTTCGGTAATCCGTCAAATAAAAAAAGGGGAAGTAAAAACATTATGAAAAATTTATTAAAAATTCTATCAGTATTGTTTATAGCAGTACTTACTGTTGTTTCTTGTGATAATCAAGAAGCAAATGAGACAGAATTAAATTCAACAAATAGAAAGTCTGAACTCTACTCTGAATCAGAAGTTTTAAAAGTATTGAACAATAATTCAGTAAACGTTGATTGCAAAGGTAGTTGTAATGATTGCACAATGATTGTAAGTTTAGTTACTGGTATAGGTCAATGCGGTTGTATTGATTGTAAATTAGTTATTTCTACAAAGCAAAGCAATGGTAATATTAATGAGGAGATTAAAGAGAAAGAGAAATTAATTCAATCACTTTATAATCTTGATTTTTTCAAAAGTTCTTATACAAGATTTTTAGAATATTCTGAAAAAAATTATGGCGTTAAAGCTATAAAAAGTGAAGGCATTGAGTTTTATTCAAATGATGATGTAATCGCTGTTTTGTTTAAATTTAAGGACTCTAAAGGTGAATTACAATCAGTAATGTACTCTCAAACAATTAATGAAGAAGGAAAAGTTATAGGCCCTAAATTTGTAATTGATTGTACAGGAAGTTGTGGCTGTAAAGAACAATTTAATTTTAATAACGGGACAGCGTCATGCTCATGTACTGACTGTGTTATGACCGTTACTCAAGTTTAATAATAAATCTTCTGCTACCACAGTTTGTAGCAATAGCGGCTTTCGGAATAAACTGAAAGTCGCTATTGTAATTGTAATGGTTCGTGACTAATCAAAAGTCTTGGTAAATTTGACCCCAAGCTAGCGCGAGCGTCTCGCTCGTGAACACAAAACATTAAAAAATATTGTCCCTACAAGCCTTCCTAATCGTTTCGTTATTTTTTTACCCATATTACGTTCCTACGGAACTAAAAAAAGTAAATAAAACTATTTGAAAATGCCTTTAGGCATGAAATATGGGTAACTTAGTGTAATAGTATTGATAAAAATCCTTAGGGATGATATAAAAGAGATGCTTAAAAGTATGACAAAGCTAAACTGAAAACTGAACACTGAGCACTACAGCTTCTTCGCTTCTTCCCAAAAAACATCCATTTCTGCGAGCGTCATATCCATTAAAGGTTTGCCTAATTCAGTGGCTTTGCCTTCTAGATATTGGAAACGTTTGATGAATTTTTTGTTGGTTCGTTCTAAAGCGTCTTCTGGGTTTACTTTTAAGAATCGGGCGTAATTGATCATGGAGAATAAAACATCGCCAAATTCGGCTTCTATTTTGTCTTGGTTGCCGGCTTGTACCTCAACTTGGAGTTCGTTTAGTTCTTCTTGTACTTTGTCCCACACTTGGTGCGGTTCTTCCCAATCAAATCCAACACCTTTTACCTTATCTTGAATACGACTTGCTTTGACTAACGCTGGTAAACTTTTTGGTACACCTTCTAAAACGGATTTTTTACCTTCTTTCAATTTTAGTTTTTCCCAATTTTGTTTTACTTCTTCTTCGTCAGCCACCACAACATCGCCATAAATATGAGGATGACGATCGATTAATTTATCACAAATGGAATTCGCTACATCCCCAATATCAAATGCATTGGTTTCGCTTCCAATTTTTGCATAAAACACAATGTGTAACAATACGTCGCCCAACTCTTTCTTGATTTCTTCCAAATCGTTATCTAAAATAGCATCGCCTAATTCATAGGTTTCTTCAATCGTTAAATGACGAAGACTTTCTAGTGTTTGCTTTTTATCCCACGGACATTTTTCGCGTAAATCGTCCATAATATCTAAAAGGCGATTGAAAGCTTGTAGTTGTTGTTGGCGTGTGTTCATATTCGGTTGTCTGTTGTTTGTTATCGGTTTAGAGATGCTGAAACGAGTTCAGCATGACAAAGTAGTTGTAAAAATAAAAAATCCCACGTGGAAAACGCAGGATTTTAAAGTATAATTTTCAACTACTTATTCAGCAGCTGGAGTTTCTTCTTCTTGTTTGATTTCTTTAGATAACGCTTCTACAGAAACGAAACCTTTAGGTTGTAACAAATTGTACCAGTTTAAGATTTTTTTGATGTCAGAAGTATATACTCTGTCTTCATCAAATTCTGGTAAAATTTCTCTGAAGTAAGCTTTTAATTTTGCATCGTCTTCTTTGTGAGACATTGCCATACCGTCGTTTTCTTTTGTAGCGATTGCTTTGAAAACTTCTGCTAAACGCACTTCTTCAGAATACGTATATACTGCAATTTCTGATAACAAACTTACGTTAGCTCTCATTCCAACAGTTATTTTTTTTCCGTCTAATAAAGATTCGGCTACAAATCCTGTACGTGTTTGAATTTTTAATTCATATAAACCTGGTTTCCCAGAAATAGCTAATATTTTTTGAATGCTCATATTTCTTACTTATTAAGGTTGGCAAATATATTATTTTAAAGTAAAAAGTGAAACGTAAAAAGTAAAAAGTTTAAAGAAAAACTGAATACTAAAAACTGAACACTGAATACTGTAATTAACGTCCTTTTTTGTTTACGTATTTCATTTTATAATCGGGTCTTGCTTTACCATCCATGATGTTTTGCAATTTTTTCCCAATTAACTTCTTTTTCAACATCGACAAATGATCGGTAAATAAAATTCCTTCGATGTGGTCGTACTCATGTTGGATAACACGTGCGATTAAACCATCATACACTTCTGTTTTCTTATTGAAATCTTCGTCAAAATATTCAATCGTAATGGTGTCATGACGAAATACATCTTCACGCACATCTGGAATACTCAAACACCCTTCGTTGAATCCCCAAATATCACCTTCTTCTTTGATGATTTTTGCATTGATGAACGTCTTTTTGAAATCTTTCATTAAAGCCGCTTCTTCTTTAGAAACGTCATCACTATCAGAAAAAGGTTCGGTATCCACAATAAACAAACGAATAGGCAACCCAACTTGTGGAGCCGCCAAAC
>DIST01000032.1 GCA_002421645.1 Flavobacterium sp. UBA6203 | reverse complement strand
AAAAAAGATAAAAACATCAAAATCATAGCGGCTGATAATAAGAAGTATTATTTGCCTGTTGGGAAATACAAAATGACAGTTTCTAAAGATAAAGCATCAGAAAGCAAATCATTTGAAATTTTAAATCCTAAAAAATAGTTAAAAAGGCATACTATTTGTTAGAGTTTTTGCGTTAACCTAAAAGCAGATGTTATAATTTGCTATTTCAAACGTTATTTTGATCTTATGAAAAGAATTGTTGGACTTTTTTTAATTTTGGTTTCGGTTGTATCTTTTTTTTCTTGTGAGGATGAAGATAATAAGGTAAATGAGCCATATTTGATTGTTAAATTTCAGTTTGATCCTAATCAAGTGCGTTTGAATAATTTGGGACAACCAGCAGCCGTTTCTTCTGGTCATGCGGCCCAATCTCCTGATTTTAGTAAAATAAGTGCGCATTATTTTGAATTAGCTCCAACAGCTTATACTCAGCTTGGAGATGGTACTGTTTTGTATCATGCAGACGAAACTACTCAAGGAGGTTCGGTTGCAATTGATTTTAGTAAAGCTGTAATTGTAGGTGAAGGAGAAGCCTTTTTAAGAATTCCTTTAAGTCAAGTTGCACAGGGAAATTATGAATATGTTCGTGTTTCTTTGGCGTATCAAGAATATGGAATTTCGGTACGAAATAATGGCGCCGATTATCAAGGAAAGCTTGCTAGTTTTGTAGGATATAATACTTACATCACAACACATGCTATAGGTAATAATTCATTTCCTGTAAACGGAAATCGTTTACAAGGTTATTGGGCTTTTGCTTTAAATGATGTTCCTTACGCTACTTTTGGCCAAGCTCCAGCCGGAGCAACCACAGTTCCAAATCCGATAGCAAGTACATCTCCAATTCCTGCTGGTTCTTGTGTTGTAACAGGTAAATTTGCTCAAAATTTGGTTATTAATGGGAATGAAACACGAGATGTGGTGATTACTTTATCATTGTCAACTAATAACAGTTTTGAGTGGCAAGAAGTAACAGCTGATGGTAAATACGAGCCTTCTATCGGAGAAAATGTTGTTGATATGGGATTAAGAGGATTGATACCTATGTATGTAAAATAAGTATATTTGCTAATATGCTATACATTTGTATGATTTATACGCTTTAATCCCTTGGTATTCAACAATAGTTAAACTCATTTTAAAATCATTATAAATTAGCCCGAAAAGGTTGTAGTTAAATTCAAATAGCCGTATTTTTGTTTGATTTTTTATTAAACTAGTACAATCAAATAAAAATTATGGCAAAATCAGCACTATTAAAGTCGTCTATTGTAAAAAAATACTGGATGGCTCTTACAGGTTTATTCTTATGCTTGTTTTTGGCGGGTCACTTGGCAGGAAATCTTCAATTAATTTTTGGAACCAGTCAACAGTTCAATGAATATGCTCTATTCATGACCACCAATCCTGCGGTTAAGTTACTTTCTTATCTAACTTACATTTCAATCATATTCCATGCAATAGATGGAATTATGTTAACAATTCAAAACAAAAAAGCAAGACCAATTGGTTATGCTAAAACAGATGGTTCTTCTAGTAGTATTGCTTCTAGAAATATGGCGGTATTAGGGACTATTATTATGGTTTTCATTGCTACTCACATGGTAAACTTTTGGGCAAAAATGCATTTTGATAAAAATATGCCTTTAGTTGTTAAAGAAATGGACAACGGAATGGGTATCAAACAAGTTCAAATTGTTGGAACAAAAGATTCCCCAATGCCTTTCTTAGGAGCTAAAAATGAAAGAACCATTACGGCAGCCTTTATTAAAGATGTTAAAGAGCAAACACAAGGTAAATACGATTTAGAGTTGAAAAACGGTACAACTTTAATCAATAAAGTTGACGGAGAAATTGTTTTTATTGGTTTCAAAGATTTACATAAATTAACAGTTGATTTCTTTAGAGATGCAAAATTAGGTTTAGTGTTCACAATAGGTTATGTCTTGGCAATGTTAGCTTTAGCATTTCACTTATGGCATGGGTTCCAAAGTGCATTCCAATCATTAGGGATTAACAATAAATTTACGCCATCTATCAAATTTTTCGGAAGAGCATTTGCAATTATAGTACCGCTATTGTTTGCAATTATTCCAATTATCTTACACTTTAAAAAATAATCAACATCAGTATATATTATGAAGTTAGATTCTAAAATACCAGCGGGTCCGTTAAAAGACAAATGGACCGATCATAAAAATCACTTGAAATTAGTTGCTCCAAATAATAGACCAAAAATCGATATTATTGTGGTTGGAACTGGTTTGGCAGGTGCTTCTGCTGCTGCTTCTCTTGGAGAAATGGGGTATAATGTAAAAGCATTCTGTTTTCAAGATTCTCCTCGTCGTGCGCACTCAATTGCGGCTCAAGGAGGTATTAATGCAGCAAAAAATTATCAAAATGATGGTGATAGTGTTTACCGTCTTTTCTATGATACTATCAAAGGTGGTGACTATCGTGCGCGTGAAGCAAACGTTCACCGTTTAGCTGAAGTTTCAGGAAATATTATCGACCAATGTGTGGCGCAAGGTGTTCCTTTTGCTCGCGAATATGGTGGAATGTTAGATAACCGTTCGTTTGGTGGAACACAAGTACAACGTACTTTCTACGCTGCTGGACAAACTGGTCAACAATTATTATTAGGAGCGTATTCTGCTTTATCAAGACAAATCGGGTTAGGTCGTGTAAAAATGTACAACCGTCACGAAATGTTAGATTTAGTTAAAGTAGATGGAAAAGCGCGTGGAATTATCGCTCGTAACTTAATCACAGGAGAAATCGAAAGACATTCAGCACACGCAGTTGTTATCGCTTCTGGAGGTTACGGTAACGTATATTTCCTTTCAACAAATGCAATGGGAAGTAACGTAACGGCTGGATGGAAAATCCACAAACAAGGAGCGTTATTTGCAAATCCATGTTATGTGCAAATTCACCCAACATGTATTCCAGTTCACGGAACAAATCAGTCAAAATTAACTTTGATGTCTGAATCGTTACGTAACTCAGGGCGTATTTGGGTTCCAAAGAAAAAAGAAGATGCAGAAGCAATTAGAGCAGGTAAATTAAAACCAACTCAAATTGCGGAAGAAGATAGAGATTACTATTTAGAAAGAAGATATCCTGCTTTTGGTAACTTAGTACCTCGTGACGTAGCTTCAAGAGCTGCAAAAGAGCGTTGTGATGCTGGTTACGGAATTGAAGCTAACGATACTAACGAAGGAGTTTACTTAGATTTCTCAACAGAGATTCAAACAAAAGGTCGTCAAGCCGCTTATGCAAAAGGAAATCATAATCCAACACCTGAAGAAATTACAGCTTTAGGAAAACAGTGGTTAGAAGAGAAATATGGTAACTTGTTTACGATGTATCAAAAAATCACGGATGAGAATCCTTATGAAACACCAATGAAAATTTATCCAGCAGTTCACTATACTATGGGTGGTGTTTGGGTGGATTATAACTTACAATCTACAATTCCTGGTTGTTTCGTAGCAGGTGAAGCTAACTTCTCTGACCACGGAGCTAACCGTTTAGGAGCTTCGGCTTTAATGCAAGGTTTAGCAGATGGATATTTCGTATTACCTTACACAATTTCTAACTATTTAGCAGACGAAATCAGAACAGGTAAAATTTCTACTGAATCTCCAGAATTCGCTGAGGCAGAAGCTAGAGTAAAAGATTCAATTAGTAAATTCTTAAATAATAATGGTACGAAGTCAGTTGATTATTTTCACAAAAAATTAGGTTTAATTATGTGGAATAAAGTAGGTATGGCTCGTAACGAAAAAGGATTAACAGAAGCTATTGCTGAAATCGCTCAATTAAAAGAAGATTTCTACAAAGATGTTTATGTTCCTGGAAGTGCAGACGAATTGAATCCTGAGTTAGAAAAAGTATTAAGAGTTGCAGATTTCATCGAATTAGGTCAATTAATGGCTATGGATGCTTTACAACGTAAAGAGTCTTGTGGAGGTCACTTCCGTGAAGAATATCAAGATGCTGAAGGTGAAACATTACGTGATGACGAAAACTTCAAATTTGTTGGAGCTTGGGAATACAAAGGTGATGACATCAGCAAAGAAGAACTTCATAAAGAAGAATTGAAATACGAAGAAATAAAAATTGCAGCTAGAAATTACAAATAATAGATTATGAGTGCAGCAAAAAATATCAATATAAACCTTAAAATTTGGCGTCAAAAGAACGCAAGTTCAAAAGGTAGCATGGAAACTTATAAATTAGATAATGTTTCTACTGCAAGTTCGTTTTTGGAAATGTTAGACCAATTAAACGAGCAATTAATTAATGAGAAAAAAGAACCAGTAGCATTTGATCACGATTGTCGTGAAGGTATTTGCGGAATGTGTTCTTTATACATCAACGGACGTGCTCACGGACCTGATACTGGAATTACTACGTGTCAGTTACACATGAGAATGTTCAACGATGGAGATACAATTTACATTGAACCATGGAGAAGTAAAGCGTTTCCAGTTATCAAAGATTTAGTGGTTGATAGAAGTGCTTTTGATAGAATTCAGCAAGCGGGTGGTTTCGTATCGGTAAATACATCTGGAAATACTATTGATGCCAATTCTATACCAGTTCCTAAAGACGATGCTGATAAGGCTTTTGAAGCAGCAGCTTGTATTGGATGTGGCGCTTGTGTGGCAACTTGTAAAAACGGTTCTGCAATGTTATTCGTTGGAGCAAAAGTATCGCAATATGCTTTATTACCACAAGGTAAAGTAGAAGCTACACAACGTGTTTTAAACATGGTACGTCAAATGGATGAAGAAGGATTCGGAAATTGTACCAATACTGGAGCATGTGAAATCGAATGTCCAAAAGGAATTTCGTTAGAAAACATCGCACGTATGAACAGAGAATACTTAAAAGCTTCTTTGAAATAATTCATTGAAACTTCAAAATAATAAAACGCATTCATTTATTTGGATGCGTTTTTTTGTATTTTTAAACCAAATTCAAATCTGATGAAAGTAGCACTTTTTCAAACCAAATTAGCTTGGGAAAACCCAATAGTAAATCGAAAATTCATAGAAGAATATTTTTTAAATGAAGACGAATCGTTTGATTTATTTGTTTTACCCGAAATGTTCACTTCTGGTTTTACTATGAATCCATCAGCTGTTGCCGAAACTATGGAAGGCGAAACCATGGCTTGGCTAAAAGATTTGGCTAAAAAGAAAACGTGTGCTATTACAGGAAGTTTAGTCATCAAAGAAGATGAAAATTTCTACAACCGAATGGTGTTTATTTTTCCATCTGGCGAAGTGCAGTTTTATAATAAACGTCATTTGTTTACCTTAGCGGGAGAGGAAAAAGTGTACAAAAAAGGAACTGAAAAAGTAATTGTAAATTATAACAATTGGAATATTTGCCTGCAAATTTGCTACGATTTGCGTTTTCCGGTTTTTGTTCGAAATGTTGAAAATTATGATTTGTTATTGTATGTTGCCAATTGGCCAAAACCACGAATTAATGCTTGGGATGCCTTGATAAAAGCACGTGCCATAGAAAACATGTGCTACACCATTGGCGTAAATAGAATAGGTGAAGACGCCAACCATTTAGAATATCCTGGACATTCTCAAGCTATTGACTTTTTAGGAAATACAATTGTGGACTGCGAAAATGAGTTAGGTGTTTTTATCTTTGAATTAGATAAAATCGCTCAAAATGATGCTAGAATAAAATTTAATTTTTTGAATGATAGAGACGATTTTAATATTCGCTAGTCCAAAATAAAATCTTGTTCTACATCCCAATTCGCTCTAACGTCAATTTCTTTTGGGAAGTAAATAATTTGTTCAGCTTGTTTTTTTGCTAAGTAGTTACCGGTATCCCATTCATTATTAGCGTTATCGTCATAAATAATTCTAATAGTATATAGGTTAGGCTCAATGGTTTCAAAATAAAAACTCGTAAGACTATTAGAATTCATTTTATAAACCACTTCATCTTTAATTAAAAGTTCAACAATTATGGGGAAGCGTTTAACATTTATTAAATTTATTTTTAAATTTCCATAATCGGCTAGTTGTTTTGTTTCACAAACATATTTTAATGAATCATTAGTTGTTTCATAAAAGTCCTTAATTGCACCTGGAAGGATATTCAAGACGTATTTTTGATTTTCTTCCTTTTTAAAATCAAATGTTATCTCTTGTTCAAAATCTAAATATTTTGTGCTGAATTTTACAGGAATAGAATCTTTGTTTTTAATTGATATTTTAGATTCATCAATATTCAAAATTGGAGTATTAGTTTTAATTTTAAAAGATTCTCTAAAAGCCAATACATTTCCAGTTTTATTTTCTAGTTTAAGGCTGTCGGTAATTTTAAGTGTTTTTAGCTTTGAACTGAATGTTTTATTGTAATTATCATTAGAAACAGAAATTTGTATGGAGTCCATTTTAATATTTGGATAAAAAATCTGAACAGAGTCTTTATTTTTTACAGGGAATTTACTTACTTTAATTGGAATTTCTTTATTTCCATAAGAGGCAGTAATTGTAGAATTTTTAATATCTCCTTTAAATCCCATAAATAATTTATTGTTGCTTTCTTGAGTTGGTTTTTCGGCCTTAAAAGCCTGTTTTTCTTGGAAAAGTTCTAATTCAATCGTTTCAGAAGATGGGATTGTGATGGTGCTTTCAATGAAGCCTATTTTGTCAGTATCAGTGTTAAACTTGTTGTTGTTTGTTTTTTCTTTTAGTGCAATAATTTTATACGAACCTTCTTTCAGATTTTCTAAAGAAAATTCTTTTAAACTATCTAAAGTGTTAGTAATGTACAATGGATTTTCTTTGTATACTGTTGAGTCGGTAAATGTTTTGGCGTCATATAACATCACGCTAACAAAATTATCAGGTTTTTGATTATATGCGTCTTTGATTTTTCCTACAATTGATAAAGAATCTAACATATTTCCTGTAGAAAAAACATATTTAAATTGCGAGAATGGATTTCCCTCATTATTGTCAGTAATACTTTGCCCAAAATTGAAACTATAGGTTGTGTTAGGTTGTAATGTGTCTAAAATTTTAATTGAAATAAATTTACTGGCACTCCCTTGAGGTACAATTATAGGTTGCTTTTTCATGGGAGGTGAAATAATTAATTGTTTATTTATGTCTTTTACTTTAATGAGTTCATCAAAAGTTATTTTAATCTCATTTCCTTCGAAATTAGTGCTAAAGTTTTTGGGTAGACTATTTATTATTTTGGGTGCTATAGTATCTTTGTCACCTCCTGAAATAGTTGTTCTTTTGGCACAATTTATTAATAATAAGCTAGCTAGTAAAATAGATATGTTTTTAAAATTTGTCATTGTTTCAAATAATTGCAAACCACAAAATAACAACTATATTTAGTGTAAACATACAATTTTTGCTAATTTTTATGAGATTGTGTAGGCAATAGTTATTATACTAACCTTAGTATTTGGTATTTTTAGCAAAGTTCTTGCACAAGCTTCAAGGGTTGAGCCAGAAGTTATTACATCATCTACTAGTAAAAAGTGTTTGTTGTGATCTTTTTCTGTATAATGCAAATCAAATAAGGCATTACTAACCTCTTTTCTAGCTTCTTTATCTTTTTTTGTTTGTGTTTTAGAATAATAATTTCTGTACAATAATGAGTTGTTAAGAGGTATCTTTAGTTCATTAGATAATGCTTCACAGAAAGTAGTAATTTGATTATAACCCCGTTCTTCAAGTCTTTTCTTATGAAGTGGAACAGGGATAATTTCTGATATTGTTTTTATTTTAGTAACCGATTTTAAATCTTCAGAATATAATTTTCCAAGAAAACCACCAATCTGTTGTTGGTTTTTGTATTTTAGATTATGAATTAGATTTTGAACTATACCATTTTGATGAAAATATAACATTGAAGAACCAAATTCTATTGGTATTATGCCATAAAATTTTTTTGTTGTATCATTGTTGTCTAAAAGATGATGTAGTGTGAAGGGCATATCATGAATGCATTTGCTACATAGAATAGATTCATTATTTAGTAGTAACGAATTACAGCCAAAGCATAGTTTTGGGAAAATCAAGTTTATCAGATATTTTAGCATTTTATCGATTAATTATAAAAGCATTAACATTTTTAAATAAATTTATATAAAAAAATTAACATGGCGCTTAAAAAAAATAAAACACTAAAAGTAAGTATCATTTTTTTAATGCTTATTTCTTTGTTTCTAGGTGTCAAATATTACAAGGTTTCGATTGATTTTAAAGACTACATGGATAGTTCTGAATTAGAAAATAAAGTACTAGAAAGTCAATTAACAGAAATTCTTTATAAATATGATTCTGTAAGTATAAAGAACAAAGCAGATAGTATCAGATTCAGTCAAGAAATAAAGTTAATAAACTCTGAATCTTTTAAAAATGCATCTAAATTTAAATCTGTTGATGACTCAATAATGTTTTTTACCAAAGAACAACAAATTGGGGAGTCTATTATTGTTGATAAATCCTTTAAAAACAATACAGACTCTAATGCTAGAACTTTGTTAAAAATTGACTGTCTTAATGCTTTAAATGTTAATGCAAAAGGAGTTAAAATCTATTCAGAAAGTTATAATTTGCGAGAGCCAAAAATTCAACAGTTAAGAGTTTGTTTCACGTTACAAGAAAACCAATTTGTTAAGACTGGAAATAAAATCATATTTGTTCAGGTTGTAAATCCTAAAAATCAAATTATTTCATCAGACAACACCTACGTTGAATCAGAGAACAATATTAAACTTCAATACAGCGCTTCTGTAAGCGCTAATTATCAAAGGCAAGATACCGATGTTTGTACTTATGTTGATTTAGAGCAAAAAAAGACAATTAGAGGCAAATATAAAATTAACATTTATCACGATTTCGTTAAAATTGGTACTTCTGTTTTCGAATATTAACAATTCTCGTTTTTATTCTCTAATTTCTTTTCTTTATTTCATTCCTATTTTTACTTTTGCACTATGGCAAAACAAGATGATATTTTTAAGAATGTAGTTTCGCATGCAAAAGAATACGGATTTATTTTTCCGTCAAGCGAAATTTACGATGGTTTAAGCGCAGTATATGACTATGCGCAAAATGGTGTGGAGTTAAAGAAAAACATCCGTGAATACTGGTGGCAATCGATGGTGCAAATGCACGAAAATATTGTAGGATTAGACGCTGCAATTTTAATGCATCCAACTACTTGGAAAGCTTCTGGACACGTTGATGCCTTTAACGATCCATTAATCGACAATAAAGATTCTAAAAAAAGATACCGTGCCGATGTTTTAATTGAGGATTATGCCGAAAAATTAAATCAAAAAGCACAAAAAGAAATCGACAAAGCACGTGAGCGTTTTGGTGCTTCATTTGATGAAGAACAATACAAAACAACGAATCCACGTGTGATGGAATATTTGGCTAAAAAGAAGGAAATTCTAGAAAGAATGGCGCGTTCTTTAGAGACAGAAAATCTTGCCGATGTTAAAGCCTTAATTGAAGAATTAGAAATTGCTTGTCCAGAAAGCGGTTCTAAAAATTGGACCGATGTAAAGCAATTCAACTTAATGTTCGGAACTAAATTAGGTGCTTCTGCTGAAAACGCAATGGATTTATATCTTCGTCCAGAAACGGCTCAAGGTATTTTCGTAAACTTTTTAAACGTTCAAAAAACAGGTCGTATGAAAATTCCTTTTGGAATTGCTCAAACCGGAAAAGCGTTTAGAAATGAAATTGTGGCAAGACAATTTATCTTCCGTATGCGTGAATTTGAACAAATGGAAATGCAGTTTTTTGTGAAGCCAGGAGAAGAAATGAAATGGTACGAATACTGGAAAACGACACGTTTAGCTTGGCATCAATCACTTGGTTTAGGAAAAGAAAACTATCGCTTTCACGACCATGAAAAATTAGCGCATTATGCGAACGCTGCAGCTGATATCGAATTCAACTTCCCATTCGGATTCAAAGAATTAGAAGGGATTCACTCGAGAACCGATTTCGATTTGAAAGCGCACGAACAATTCTCAGGTAAAAAATTACAATATTTTGATAACGATACCAATTCAAACTACACACCTTATGTGGTAGAAACTTCAGTTGGTTTAGACAGGATGTTCTTAGCGGTTTTCTCAAACTCGTTACAAGAAGAGGTTTTAGAAGACGGTTCTACAAGAACAGTTTTACGTTTACCTTCTGTTTTAGCACCAACAAAAGCTGCCGTTTTACCATTGGTTAAAAAAGACGGTTTACCAGAAGTAGCACGTAAAATTATCGATGATTTGAAATGGGATTTCAACGTAGCGTATGATGAAAAAGATGCGGTTGGAAGACGCTACAGAAGACAAGATGCTTTAGGAACTCCATTTTGTATCACAGTTGATCATCAAACATTAGAAGATGAAACGGTAACGATTCGTCACAGAGATTCAATGCAACAAGACAGAGTGAAAATTTCAGAATTACGAGATATCATTAACAACGAAGTTTCAATGAGAAACTGGTTGATGAAAATGTAGTTGAGAAGTAAAAAGGAAAAAGCTCAAAGTAAAAAGTAAACCCCGAATTTCAGATGAAATTCGGGGTTTTTATTTCTAAAGTTATTTAAACTGAGACTGAATACTGCGACTGTAAACTATTCAGAAAGTGCATTCCATCCTCTAGCTTTCAATGCAATCTTAGTATTAGCTCTTGTAATTAAATGATTTCCTTCGGTAGCCGCTACCATGTGTCCGATAACAGTGAAATTTGGATTGCCTTTGATTTTGTCAAAATCTTCCATTTTAATCGTGAAAAGCAATTCGTAATCTTCGCCACCGCTTAATGCTACGGTTGTGATGTCTAAATTAAATTCTTCACACACATTAATCAACTGTGGATCAACCGGAATTTTCTCTTCATATAAATTACAACCTACATTACTTTGTTTGCACAAATGTAAAATCTCCGATGATAAACCATCCGAAATATCAATCATAGCCGTAGGTTTTACTTCTAGTTTTGCCAAAAGTTCCTTGATATCGGTCCTAGCTTCTGGTTTTAGTTGACGTTCGATTAAATACGTATAATCATCTAAAACCGGTTGGTTGTTTGGATTTACTTGAAACACTTGTTTTTCGCGTTCCAACACTTGTAATCCCATATAAGCTGCACCAATATCGCCTGAAACTACTAATAAATCATTTTCTTTAGCGCCATTTCGGTAAACGATATCTTCTAAATTCGCTTCACCAATTGCGGTAATGCTAATAATTAATCCTTTTTGCGAAGAAGTTGTATCGCCACCAATTACATCGACATTGTAAATTTTAGAAGCTAACGTAATGCCTTCAAACAATTCTTCTAAAGCTTCTAAAGGAAAACGATTCGAAACTGCTACCGAAACCGTAATTTGAGTCGGAGTTGCGTTCATCGCACAAATATCAGATACATTCGCAACAACGGCTTTATATCCTAAGTGTTTTAACGGCATATAAGCCAAATCAAAATGAACGCCTTCGACTAATAAATCGGTTGAAATTACCGCTTTTTTATCGCCAAAATTCAATACCGCACCATCGTCACCAATGCTTTTTAGTGTCGATTCTTGACTGATAGTAAAGTTTTTAGTTAAGTGTTCAATTAAGCCAAATTCGCCCAATTGCGATAAACTCGTTCTTGATTGGTCTTTATTTTCTAACATGGATTTTTTTTGCAAAGATAGGGTTAATGTGTCAATAAGGCAATGTGTCAATAAGACGATATGTCAATGAGTCAATTATTTATTAGCACATTGTCTCATTGATAATTGGCACATTGTCTAATTGTCTAATTCCTTAAGCTTCTCATAAATCAAACCCGTTTCATAGCCTTTACGAAGTAAGAAATCGACAAATTTTTTATTTTTCTTTTGACCTTTTCGTTCGGTAATGCTGTTCCAGTGTTTTTCGGCTAACTGATGAAAGTTTTCTAGATACGTTTTCTCTGAAATTTCTTTTAAGGCAATCGTGATGATGCGAGAAGAGATATTTCGAAACTTCAATTCGTTCACAATACGCTTTTTACCCCAAAATTTATAGTTGTGCTTACCACGGACAAAACTTTGTGCAAAACGTTCCTCGTTGATGAAATTATTTTCGATTAGATAGGTCAGAATTCCCTCTTTTTCATAGGTATTTAAAGAAAACGAAAATAATTTTTCCTCTACTTCCTTGTAACAACGTTCTTGATAAGAACAATAATATTCCATCTTTGAATAGATTTCTTTTAAGGGAAATGAAGATTTATTAGTTTTCAATTCGTTAACAATTTAATAATCTAGTAAATATTTCAAATTCAAAAAATTATGAATTATATTTGGTGGCTTTTTTAAAGCAAAAATAAAAACTTAACCCTACAATTTTTTGTTTTCAAATTTATGAAATTAAAATTACTTATTATTACCGTTTTCTGCTCGATTTTAGGGTGGGGACAAGCAACTTTGCCAGTTTCAACTGACGCATTATCGGTGAGTGCTTTACCTTCGGGTTTTTCTCAAGTTGGGATAGGAACGGATTACACAACACCATGTGCTAAAGCATTAAAATTTGATTCTGCTGCGGATAATGTAACTTTGTTTTTTACGGGTACACCTGGAACATTGTCGTATCAGTTGAAAGGAAATGTAGGTTCAGGTTCTTGGCAAGGCGTGTTTACTGTTGAAGAATCTGCAGACGGCTCTGCGTGGACAACTTTAAGAAGTATAACTACTACAGGTGCTATTAGTACTGCTGCGGCTGGTACAATTTTTACAGACAATCCATTATCTACAACAAGATATATTAAATGGACTTATACAACGAAAACAAATGGTAATGTTGGCATGTGTAATGTTGATTTAACAGGCTCAGCTTGTACACCTCCTGCTGATCCAGCAGGCTCAATTACGGTAGCAGCTAATCCAGCTTGTGGAAGTACAACACTTAGTTATTCAGCATCAGCATCAGATATTTATTGGCAAACTACTGCAAGTGGTACAAGTACAGCAAATCCAACAACTACTCCACTTACAGTAACTACAACAGGAGTTTATTATGCTCGTAGATACAATAGTGCAACTACTTGTTGGTCTACAAATTCTGTAGCAAGTGCTTCTGTAACCATAAACACAAATGTTGCAATTGGAACACAACCAGCAAATAGAGTTATTACTGATGGTAGCAATACAACTTTTATAGTTACCGCAACAGGGACTACACCAACATATCAATGGCAAGTAGATACAGGTAGTGGATTTGTAAATTTAGTTAATGGAGCGCCATATTCAGGTGTTACTGCAGCAACTTTGAATATTACTGCTGCGCCAATAACAATGAATGGTTATGTATACCGTTGTGTGGTTAGTGGAGCTGCGCCTTGTGGGTCGGTTACTTCTAACCCGGGAACTTTAACAGTGAATTATACGGCACCAAACAATCCTACTAATATTACTCCATGTTATGGAAATAATACACTTGGCTTGTCTTGGACAGCATCTTCTGGAGGTTCAGCGCCAGATGGTTATATGGTTTTCGCTTTAGCGGGAGCTACAACTCCAGCCGCTACATCTGCTGTAGCAGGAAATTCAAGTTTATATACTGCAAATTCAGATTTTTCTTTAGCTAGTGTGGTTACAGCTTCTTTAGGAAAATGTATATACAAAGGAACTGGAACTTCTTTTACGGTTACAGGATTAACTAATTTATCAAACTATTCATTTAAAGTTGTGGCTTATAGAGGCACTACAGGAACGGCTTGGTCAACAGGAATTAATATAACGGGTAGTTGGAATACTCCAACAACTAATATAGTAATTGATATGCCAGAAGTTTCTGCTTTGGCAGCTTCAATTGCAAGCGGTCAATCTGCATTAACATGGACGCGTCCAACACCTTTGGCGTGTTATGACCAATATTTAGTGGTTGCCAATCAAGGAGCTGTGGTTTTCACACCTTCAGGAGATGGAACGGCTTATATTCCAAATACAGTTTATTCAGGATCAAATCAAGTTGTTTACAATGGTACTGGTACAGGAGTAACAGTTACGGGATTAACAAATGGAACAAATTATTGTTATAAAGTATTTGTCAGAAGAGGAACAGAATGGAGTGATGGAGTTACGGTTTGTCAAACACCAAATATTGTATATTGTGATTCTGGTGCTACTAATTCGGTTGATTCAGAAATTGAAAACGTTACTTTAGTTGGATATTCTTCAACAATCTCAAACAACACAACAAATGCTTGTACAACAGGAGTAAACAACTACACCGCTATGAGTGCTGATTTACAAGTGGGCGGAAGTTATACCGTTGCCGTTGAATTTGGAGATTGTAATGATGGTACTCAATATGATGGAGCAGGAGGAGTTTGGATTGATTGGAATAACGATGGTGATTTTCTTGATGCTAATGAAACGATAGGTACAACTTTAGTTGCTGTTTCGGGAGGAAATGTGATTCAAAACTTTACAATTAATGTTCCAGCAGGTCAGCCAATTGGAAATTATATAATGAGAATTGTTCAAACAGAAGGAGGTACTTTAGGTACAATTTCTCCTTGTGGAACATTTACTTATGGTTCAACAGAAGATTATACGATTCAAGTTGTTATTTCTTGTGTTCCAACACATACAGTTACAACATTTACTCCTACATCTGGTCCAGTAGGAACAGAAGTAACGATTAATGGTACTGGTTTAACTGGTGCAACAGTAACTTTCTCTGGTGTTAATGCAACAATTCTTTCAAATACCGGAACTCAAATTGTAGCGGTAATTCCTGCTGGTGCTACAACAGGAATGTTGTCGGTAAAAGATGCGCAGCCTTGTGCTATTGATAATGCATTTACAATTATATCAAGTGATAAGACATCATGTGAAGGAATTGCCGTTACAACTGACTTAATTATCTATGATTTGCATGATGAATATACAGGAGATGGAGGTTTTATCACCATTTATAATGGAACTGTCTCAACTGTTGATATGGCAGATTATTCGCTGTGGAGAACATCTAATTATGGAGATGGTAACGAGATTAATTATGCAACTTTAATAGGTACTATTGCCTCAGGTACATTAGGGGTTATAAGAGTTAATACTGCTGGTTGTGGTCCGGCGGGTACAAATGGGACTATAGTTGCTGGGTTTAATGGTGATGATCAAATTCAATTAAGAAATGCTGCAGGTACAGTTGTTATAGATGATGTACATGCTTATTTTGATAAAGGGTATTACATGGTAAGGAATTCAGGCGCTTTAAGTGCATCAACAACATTCATTGCATCAGATTGGAGTACAATTCCTTTAGCTGCTGGAGTTTGTTACCCAAGCGCTGGATTGGTTCTCCCTACCGGAGGAGCGGTGCCACCTATGGTTACTTCTCAGCCTTCCTATACACCATCATGTGGTTCAATAGCTGCGACTTTAACAACAGTAGGCGCAGAAGGTTATGTGGGAGGTAATGCCTTAGCTTATCAATGGTATTTTGCTGCACCAGGAAGTGCAACATGGACTACTGTGGTTGATGGCGGAATTTACAGTGGTGCAACAACTGCTTCTTTGTCAATTTCTACAATTACAAGTGTTGTTAATTATCAATATTACTGTCAAATTAGAGAAAATTTAGCAACTTGTTATACAGCAACTAATGCGGTAAAAATTACAGATTCAAATGCGACAACTTGGAATGGTTTGGCTTGGTCTAACGGAGTTCCAACTTTGGCAAAAGCTGCAATTATTGACGGAACTTATGTGACGGCAACAAATGGTAACTTTAGTTGTTGTAGTTTAACGGTAAATGTCACTAGAACTTTAACTATTTCTTCAGGAGGTTATGTAGAAGTTCAAAATGATGTTACAAACAATGGAACTTTTACTGTTTTAAATAATGGTTCACTAATTCAAATTAATGATTTAGGAGTAAACACAGGAAATATCTCTTATGAAAGAATTGCTATGGCTCGAAATTTGGATTATGTGTATTGGTCTTCACCTGTTGCTGCCTTTAATGTGAATAATTTGCCAAATAACTATAGATATATTTGGAATACCACAATTGCTAATACTAATGGAGGTCAAGGGAATTGGGTTGCGGCTAGTGGAAATATGGTTCCAGCTAAAGGATATATTGCGAGAGCTTCTAATGGTTCTGCTACTCCAGTTGCAACAACTACAACGTTTATAGGGGTTCCAAATAACGGGGTTATTAATATGCCAATTATAAGAGGGTCATTACAAGGTATAGATTATGCAGGTACAAACGGTATTACAATAACTCGCTTTAGTGATAACTGGAATTTAGTAGGAAATCCATATCCTTCTGCAATCAATGTGGATGAGTTTTTAGACCTAAACACCAATATTGAAGGCGCTGTAAGGATTTGGACACATGGTAATTTGCCGTCTACATCAATTAATAATCCTTTTTATGGGTCTTATCAAGCTAATTACACTCCTGATGATTATATCACTCATAATGGTGTTGGAACCATTAGTGGGCCAATTGGATTCAATGGCTTTTTAGCAGGAGGACAAGGTTTTATGGTTAATATGTTAGATGGTGCTACAGGTTCTGATAATTTGTTATTTAATAATTCTTTACGAAATAAAAGTTACAATAATAGCCAGTTTTACAGAACATCGGGAGTTTCGAATATAGCTTCAGTTGAAAAAAATAGAATTTGGTTAGACCTTATAAACAACTCAAATAGTGCTGCAAAAAGAACATTAATTGGTTATGTTGGTAATGCTACAAACGATAAAGACAGATTGTATGATGCTTTTACCTCTGTTGGAACAACAATGCATTTATATTCAATGATTGCTAATGATAAAATGACAATTCAAGGTAGAAAATTGCCTTTTGATGCTAATGATAAAGTGGATTTAGGATATTATGTGCCGGTTGATGGCAGTTATAGTATTGCCTTAGCTACTGTTGACGGATTGTTTTCTGGAAATCAAAATATTTTTTTAGAGGATAAACAGTTGGCTATAATTCATGATTTAAAACAAAATCCATATTCATTTATGTCAAATTCAGGAGAGTTTAATGAAAGATTTGTTTTGCGTTATACAAATGAAACACTGAATAATAATGATTTTATGTCAAATAATGAATTGTTATTGTTTTCAGATAATAGCATTCAAATAATTTCTACAAAGAATTTAATTTCTAATGTAAAAATTTATAATGTTTTAGGTCAAATTCTTTTAGATTCTCATAAGGTTAGTATTTCTAAGTTTGAAACAACAAAGATTCAGAAAAATAATGTTACTTTACTAGTCCAAATAACCCTTGAAAATGGCACTATAGAAACGAAGAAAATAATTTTTTAATCCCTATTACTTTTTTAATAAGCTCAATCAATCAAAGATTGGGCTTTTTTTATTTCATTTAAAATCAATTTTGTATTTTTGAACTTTATCAAACAATCACAATGGACAATATAAAACAATACGTTCAAGAAAATAAAGAGCGTTTTTTGAATGAATTAATAGAATTATTAAAAATCCCATCTGTAAGTGCTGATAGTGCTTATGCTCACGATGTAGTACTAACGGCTGAAGCAGTAAAAGCAAGTCTAGAAAAAGCAGGTTGCGATTTTGTAGAACTTTGTGATACACCTGGTTATCCTATTGTTTACGGTGAAAAAATCATCGATAAAAATTTACCAACAGTTTTGGTTTATGGGCATTATGATGTACAACCACCAGATCCAATGGAATTATGGACATCACCTCCTTTTGAACCTGTAATTAAAACAACAGAAATTCATCCTGATGGAGCTATTTTTGCTCGTGGCGCTTGCGATGACAAAGGGCAAATGTACATGCATGTGAAAGCATTTGAATATATGATTCAAAACAATTGCTTACCATGTAACGTAAAATTCATGATTGAAGGAGAAGAAGAAGTAGGTTCAAAAAGTTTGGGATGGTTCGTTGAGAGAAATCAAGAAAAATTAGCAAACGATGTGATTTTGATTTCGGATACAGGGATGATTTCAAACCAACAACCTTCAATTACAACTGGTTTAAGAGGTTTGAGTTATGTTGAGGTTGAAGTAACAGGTCCAAATAGAGATTTACATTCGGGATTATATGGAGGAGCAGTTGCAAATCCAATTAACGTTTTAACTAAAATGATTGCTTCGTTACATGATGAAAATAATCACATAACGATTCCAGGGTTTTACGACAAAGTAGAAGAATTATCTGCTGCTGAAAGAGCCGAAATGGCAAAAGCACCATTCTCATTAGAAAAATATAAAAAAGCTTTAGATATTGATGACGTTTATGGTGAAACAGGTTATGTAACTAACGAAAGAAATTCGATTCGTCCTACTTTAGACGTTAACGGAATTTGGGGTGGTTATACAGGAGAAGGAGCTAAAACCGTTATTGCAAGTAAAGCATATGCTAAAATTTCAATGCGTTTAGTGCCAAATCAAGATTGGGAAGAGATTACAGAATTGTTCAAAAAGCATTTCGAAAGCATCGCTCCTAATTCAGTAAAAGTAAAAGTAACGCCTCATCATGGTGGTCAAGGATATGTTACTCCAATTGATAGCATCGGATATCAAGCGGCTAATAAGGCGTACACAGAAACATTTGGAGTTCCTGCTATTCCAGTACGTTCAGGTGGAAGTATTCCAATTGTAGCTTTATTTGAAAAGGAATTAAAAAGTAAAACGATATTAATGGGCTTTGGTTTAGATAGTGATGCCATTCACTCGCCAAACGAACATTTTGGGGTTTTCAATTACTTAAAAGGTATTGAAACTATTCCGCTATTCTACAAGTATTTTACAGAAATGAGTAAATAAATAAAATCCCGATTTATATCGGGATTTTTTATTGGAACACAATCCATTTATTGTGTTTAAAATGACTCCATTCTGCTTGTGCCATATCAAAATTAGGATCAATTAGGGTTTTGTATTCTTTTCGATTGATACTGTTTTTACAATCGACATAAATAGAAATTGGTTTTCCTTTGTATTCTTCTTTGATACGTTGACAGTATTGCCAAATAAAATCGGGTTTTGTAGCTAAATTATGAGCTTGTTTTTTGGTTAGATTTTTTTTAAAATCATAAATGTTTTCCTTATCAGTTTTTAAATTTTTAATTTTAATAATAATATAACCATGGCGTTCTCTCAACATCATGCGCCAACTTAAACGATGACCTTCTTCTGTCCATAATACATCACCTTGAATAAAATGATGACGAAGAGGTAGTGCAATTTGAATTATTAAATATGGAATCATTAAAAAATTAACGATTCTTTTTCCGTAGAAATTTTGACTTAAGTTTTCATCTTCAAGTTTTGGCTTTTTCCTAAGAAATAGTCTTCGAATAGTCTCGGGTTCATAAAAGAACAAGGCGAAAGTCAATGCAAAAAAAGGAAAAATTCCGATTTCTAAAAATACTGCGTTAAATAAGTGAAATGTTAAAGAAGCAATTAAAGCAAAGATTCTGGTTCTTTTAAACAATAACAAAGGCACTATTAACAAATCAAAAAGTATTCCCATGTAAGCAATAAACATAAAAAACCATTTATGAAGAAATAGTTTTTTTAGAGCAATTACTTTAGTTGAGTCAGCAAGTAAATTTCGTGTAAATGTACCGTCTAACCAATCTGGGTAGAATTTTGCTATTGAAGCAAAAATGTAAACAATAGCAATTTGAATAATAAATAAAAGACTAATCCAATAAGGCATCGTATTTTCTTCTTTAACACGATCTTGTTTAACATCAAGCGAAGCATAACGATTTGCGGGAAGAAAAATCAGTAAAAAACTAATTAAAAGCAATAAGTAATAATGATTATTGTATGATGATTTTTGCATAAAATAGACGCCAGCCCACAAAAGAGTATAGGCAATTATAGCAATTCGGTATCGATATCCTAGCATAATGGCTAATCCGAAAATTCCCATTAGAGTAAAATAGCAATACATGCCATAACCAGGCAAAGGTTGAAGCCACTCAAAGCCAATAAAAGAAAATGTGAATTCGGGGTCAATCAAAACACGTTTTACCCATCCAGTTACAATGGCACCAAAACTTTCACAAGCAACTAAAAATCCAAAAAAGATTCGGAAAACAATTAATGGACTGTTATCTATTGCTTTGAAAAAAAAGTTCATTTTAAATTTTGAATGTAATTTAGTGAAAATAATTTGTCCCTCTCAAGTTGGGCTTTTAACTCGGTTAGTGAGTTGAATTTTTGCTCTTCTCTAATGTGTTCTAGAATAGATATTTGTAAGTTTTTATTATAAATATTTTCGTTTAGTTCAAAAAAATGCACTTCAATAGATTGTTGGTTTTCTCCAATGGTTGGGTTTTTCCCTATGTTCATCATGCCAAAGTATAAAACATTGTTGATTATACTTGAAATTACATAAACGCCGTTTTTGGGCAATAATTTATAACTTTCGTTAATTTGAATGTTAGCTGTAGGAAAATTAATGGTTCTGCCAATTTTTTTCCCTTCTATTACATGTCCTGAGATAAAATAGGAATATCCTAAAAATTGATTAGCTAATTTAATTTTACCATCTAAAAGGGCTTTTCTAATTTTTGTTGAGCTTATAGTAATTTCATCAATATCTTGAGCACTAATTTGTTCTACTTCAAAATTATACTTTTTACCAAAGTCAATTAAATCATTAATATCTGCAATTCTGTTCTTACCAAAACGATGATCGTGACCTATTATGATTTTCTGAATATTTAATTTGTCAACTAAAATATTTTTTACAAAATCTTCTGCCAACATATTTGAAAAAGTTTCATCAAACGGTTGAATAATTAAGTAGTCTAGCCCAAATTTTTCTAATAAAGAAGCTTTTTCATCAATTGTATTTAATAATTTAATAGAAGAATCTTGTTGTAAAACCATTCTTGGATGAGGAAAGAAAGTTAGCACAATGCTTTCGATTTTTTTTTCTTTTGCTGAGGCAGTTAATTTTTTAAGAATAGATTGATGTC
>DIST01000019.1 GCA_002421645.1 Flavobacterium sp. UBA6203 | reverse complement strand
CTATTGGAACAGAACGTATTCAACCGGCTGCAAATGGCGATTGGAATCGTCCATACGGAAGAAATAAAGCAGTAGAACAAATTTTAGCCAATCAGATTAGTTTAAACGGAAACTTTGCCACTGGAAAAATCAAACACCAATTATTCACAGGAATTGATACCGAAATTTCTAATGCTGATACTTATACCTTTAGATTTTTTAATCCTGATGTGTTAGATGTGAGTGGAAATCCGGTAACTGTAACTATTTATGGAGATCCAGCTAATCCTGTAAATATCTTTGATCCTGCTTTATATGATGCAACTTACGATGGTCCAATTATGCCATCTGAAGTAACAAGAATCGTAAAAACAGAAACGACTCGTTTGGGAGTTTATGCTCAAGATTTGATTTCGTTTGGAGAGAAATTTAAAGCGTTATTAGGTTTACGTTATTCGTACCAAGAAGCAAAACCTGAAACTCATAATATTACAGCCAATACCATTACAGAGGAAACTATTAGAAACGACAGAGCTTTTTCTCCTAAAATAGGATTGATTTACCAACCTACTAAATACATTACTTTGTTTTCGAGTTACTCTAATTCTTTTACTCCAAATACAGGTGTAGACATTTACAACAACGCTATTGAACCTTCTATTATTGACCAAATTGAAGCGGGAATTAAAAATGAATTTTGGAAAGGGAAATTAACTACAAACGTTACTTTATACCAAATTGTAAACAGCAATTTAGCACAAACTGCCGAATTTGACGCAAATGGAAACCTCAACACAAACACCAATGTAAAAGCGTTAAGCGGAGAAACTACAAGTAAAGGAATTGAATTTGATATTACATATTTCCCTATTGACGATTTTAAAGTATTGGCGGGTTATAGCTACAACGACATGCGATACACAAAAACCACTGGTGCTACTGGAAGTTTTATCGAAGGCGATCGTTTGGTAAGAACACCGCAACATACAGCAAACTTAAGTTTCTTCTATACGGTTCCAACCGGAATGTTCAAAAATGTATCGATTGGAGCTATTGGAAACTACATTGGTGACCGATTAGGCGGATGGAACAATCAAGTAAATCCGGCTTATCCAAATAATGTTTGGGATAGAGAAATTCCTGTAGACGGGTATACCACGATTGATGTTTCGTTAGGCTATACTTGGAAAGATTTTACTTTACTTTGCAAATTATCCAATATTACCAACGAGTTAAATTATACCTTACACGAAAATTACAGCGTAAACCCTATTGCCCCAAGACAAATTTTAACTTCGTTACGTTATAAATTTTAAGAATTCAATTAAAACAAAACATGAAACAAAAATTAGTTAGAGACATTCACCGCGATTTTGGTTACTTCTACGTAGGATTGATTATTTCGTTTGCCTTTTCGGGAATTTTAATGAACCACAGAGAGCATTGGCATCCTGAAAAATATACGATTGAAACTAAGAACATCAAAGTACAATTGCCAGAAGAAAGCCAAATTACAGAGGAATTTGCTGAAAACCTAGGAAAACAATTGGGCATCGATGATAAAATGCGTCGCCATAATGTAAAGAAAGGCACGTTTAAAATTTCGTTTGAAAAGCACGATGTAGAAATCGATATGAAAACAGGTAAAGGTGAAATTGTAGCTTTTAACAAAACACCAATTATCAGCCAAACGATGAAGCTGCACAAAAACACATCCAACTGGTGGATTTACTACTCTGACATTTTTGGAATCTCCTTAATATTAATTGCCATCACGGGAACTTTAATGGTAACCCACGGCAAAAACACCTTTAAAAAACGAGGCTGGAAACTAGCCGTAGCCGGAATTATTTTCCCCATCTTAGTTTTAATTATTTTGAGTTAATAAACGAAAAGGTTCACGAAAGTGAGCCTTTTTTTGTTTTTAGAAATTGTAAATATTTTATTATATTTGATTTTAATAAAAAAAGAAAATACAGTAATAATTGAGCATATAAAAAAATAGTAGTAAGTTTCACAAACGTTTAGTAAAATGAAGGAACCATTTGATGAAATAATTGACATTTATTCGGAAAACTTAGAAAGAGTCCGTGAGAATCAATTAAGGAATTTTGAAAACTCAGAGAAATTTATGCTTTGGATTGTTGGATTTTCAATTGGCGGACTATCTCTAATAATCTCCAACTTTACATCTTTTCATAATCATTATGATTCTGAAATAATTAAAATAGTACTTGTTTTTTTATCTATTTCAGTAATCTCTGGAATTATATATCGTTGGGCATTCTATACATTTCAAATCCATTATCAAGCAATTGAGTTTTATTTAAAAGGTGCTTTTTCTAATAGAGAAACAATGCTGACAAATCGAAAAGATGTTTCTATTGAAACAGATTTTAGAAAATTAGTTTTTCTAATGAATTATGATTTTGGAGTTGATTTAAAACACAAAATTGAAGAATATGATAATGCTAATGAGAATCTGAAGGAATTTCTATTAAACGATTTAAAAAACTATTACACACTACACAACAAACTAGCCATAGAAAGTTATGAATCCGCAATCAAGTATGTTGATGATACTCACAAAAAAGCATTTGGATTATCCGATAATGAGATTAAAAAAATAAAAAATACGAATCATCCAAAACTTTTAAAAATATATAGAAAAATTACTATTTGTGGCTTTGCAATAAGCTGTTTGACATTTATTTTTGTAATTATATTATTAACTGTACTATATTAAAATCTAATATTACCCAGTTAGCAGGAGAGTCACGCTCGTGCACACAAAGCTAAGCATAAAAATAGTCACGAGCAAGATGTTCGCTCCAGCACAAAAAAATCCCGATTTTCATCGGGATTTTTTCTTTATTCTATATTCTATCTTCTTACTTCTTAACCGGAATATTTTGTAAAATTTCCAATACAAATTTCCAATATTTTTGAGCTGAAGAAATACTCGCTCTTTCATCTGGGCTGTGTGCGCCGTGAATCGTTGGTCCAAAAGAAATCATATCCATGTTTGGATAATTTGTTCCTAAAATACCACATTCTAATCCTGCGTGACACGCTACTACATTTGGTTTTGAACCGTTTTGTTTTTCGTAAATAGACGTTAAAACATCTAAAATTTCTGATTTTACGTTTGGTGTCCAACCTGGGTAACTTCCTGCAAATTCTACTTCGCAACCAAATAATTCGTAAGCCGAACGCAAAGCATTTGCCAAATCAAATTTAGAACTCTCCACAGATGAACGCGTTAAATTCTGAATCGAAATTTCGCCATCTTTTACAATTACTCTAGCAATATTATTGGATGTTTCCACTAAATCAGCCATATCCGCTGACATTCTGTAAACACCGTTGTGTGCTGCATAAATCGCTCTTAACAAACCTTCTTGCACACCTAAATCCATTACTTTTGCTGGAGTTGACTCGCTTTTAACAATTTCAATCGTTAAATTAGGCTCCATAGTTTTGAACTCGGCTTTGATTTCGTTGATAATTTCTTGCATATCAAAAGCAAAAGCTTCGTCATAAATCGCAGCAATAATAACTTTTGCAACACTTTCTCTTGGAATCGCATTACGTAAACTTCCACCAGAAATTTCAGCAATTTGCAAACCAAAATTCTCAAATCCGTCAAATAACAAACGGTTCATGATTTTGTTTGCATTTCCTAATCCTTTATGAATATCCATTCCCGAGTGACCACCTTTTAAGCCTTTCACGGTAATCGTATAACCAACTGAACCTTCTGGCGTTTCTTCTTCATTATAGCTTCTTGTAGCCGTTACATCTACTCCACCCGCACATCCGATATCGATTTCATCGTCTTCTTCGGTATCTAAATTCAATAAAATTTCTCCGTCAAGCATACCACCTTGTAAGCCCATGGCTCCTGTCATTCCAGTTTCTTCGTCAATCGTAAACAAAGCTTCAATTGCTGGATGCGGAATATCAGTACTTTCTAAAATCGCCATGATGGTTGCCACTCCTAAACCGTTATCAGCACCAAGCGTAGTTCCTTTAGCACGAACCCAATCGCCATCCACATACATTTCAATTCCTTGTGTATCGAAATCGAAATTCGTGTCGTTGTTTTTTTGGTGTACCATATCCAAATGCGATTGCATTACAATGGTTTTACGATTTTCCATTCCTGGAGTCGCAGGTTTTTTGATAATCACATTCCCAACATGATCTTTCACAGTTGGCAATCCTAATTTTTGTCCGAATTCCATCATAAAGGCAATCACACGTTCTTCTTTCTTAGACGGACGCGGAACGGCATTCAAATCGGCAAATTTGTTCCAAAGTGCTTTTGGCTCTAAATTTCTTATTTCTTGGCTCATTGTTTTATTTATTATTTTTTAAATCTGATATAATTATGATAATCTCGTTTTTCAAATGTGGTAAATCAAATTGAATTACATTCCAAACTACGGCAATATCTACTCCAAAATATTCGTGAATTAGTAAATTTCGAAAACCAATAATTTGCTTCCATTCAATAGTTTGGTAAGTAGCTATAATTTCTTTTGATAAATGATTTGAAGCTTCTCCAATAATTTCAAGTTGTCGAACAGAAGCATGTAACATCATTGAATTTTGTTCAAAATCAGAAAAATTAACATCGGAAGTGTATTTTTCAATTTCTTCAATTGCATCAAAAATATGCTGTAATCTTATAAAATCTTTTGGATTACTTGGCATAAATCAATATTTTTTCGCTGTCAATGATGGGTTTTATATATTTAGAAACAGCATTTGAAGAAACCAAATCGACTTTTTTACCTAATAATTGTTCTAAATCGAATTTCATTTGAACAAATTGAAGTCCAATTCTTTCAGAATAATCTAATTCAACTAACAAATCTACATCGCTATCATTTTCAGCCTCATTTCTTACATAAGAGCCAAAAAGATATGCTTTCAAAACGGGTTTTGTTTTGAAATAGTTTGAGATTTTTAATATTTGAGATTTTCCTAATTGCATACTACAAATATAAGAAGAGTTTTAAAATTATTTGGGATATTTAGTTGTATTCTGTGAAGTATTGAAAACGGATAAAACATAAACCGTTTTCTCTTTTTCGTCGATATAATAAAGAATGATGTAAGGAAAAATTTTAACGGGTAATCCGTGATAATCTTTGTAACGAATTTGAAAAAACGGATTTTTTGAAATTGACTCAATATATTCATCTACAATCTGAAAGAAATAAGCACCTAAATCTTCTCTCTTTGATTCATAATATTCAACCGCTTCTTGAATATCAAAAATTGCTCGAGGTTCAACTACGATTTTATAACTCATTTCTTAGTTTTCAAACGAATTTGCTTTTTCGCTTCTTCCCAAGGAACAAAATTTTCCTTTTTTGAGGTCGCTCTTCTTTCATCTAAAACTACTTTCATTTCTTCAGAAACAGTAACGTCATTAACTACAGTTTCGTAATTAAATTTTTCAATCAATTTCATAAAGAAAGTCAATTCGTTATCTGGAATATTTAAAGTTATTTTTGTCATTATTCCTCATTTAAACAACAAATTTACAAAAAAAGAAATGTGCGATTCTATATTAATAGTTAATTTTATGGCAAATATAAAAGCGTGAAAAGAAAATTCGTACTTCCTTTATTCTTACTTATACAAATCATCGTAGTGAAAACGATTGGTTTGTTTCCTGATTTTGTTGAAAATGGGTACAGCAAAGGTTTTTATCCGAAATTGGCTTTTGTATCGAGAAAAGCATTAGGTTGGTTGCCGTTTTCTTTTGGCGATGTCATTTATTTTATTCTGATTTTACTCTTATTCCGTTGGATTTGGAAACACCGAATCGGATTTTTTAAAGAATGGAAAGATAACGGATTAGCGATATTGAATTGGGTTTCGGTGTTTTACTTTTTCTTTCATTTGCTTTGGGGAATGAACTATTACCGAATTCCGCTGCATGAAAAACTACAAATTGAAAAAGAATATTCGAAAGAACAATTGGAAGTTTTTATTGAAAAAATGTTGGTAAAAACCAATGCATTGCAATTGCAAATCACTAAAAATGATTCGGTTGCAGTTGTGATTCCGTATTCACATGACGAAATTTATAATTTGGCTTTGAAAGGTTATGAAAATATCCCAACCGATTTACAAGAATTCCGTTACGAAGTAAAAAGTATAAAATCGTCATTGTTTAGTTATCCTTTGAGTTATATGGGATTTGGTGGGTATTTGAATCCTTTTACCAATGAAGCACAAGTCAATTATTTAAAACCAAAATACACTTCACCACTAACCACTTGCCACGAAATGGCACATCAAACTGGAATTGGAAGCGAAAGCGAATGCAATTTTATCGGATTTGTAACAGCTGCTAAAAACGAAGATTTGTATTTCCAATATTCCGCCTACAGTTTTGCGTTGCGCTATGCGTTGCATAATTTGGAAATGATGCAAGAAGGAAGTTCGGAAGCTTACATAAAAAAAATCAACAAAGGTGTTTTGAAAAACTTTGAGGAAAATGAAATCTTTTGGAAGGAATACCAAACGCCAATCAATACTTTTTTCGAGTATTTCTACGACAATTTCCTAAAAGCCAACCAACAAAAAGACGGCATGGAAGGCTATAGTAAGTTTGTAGGATTAGCGATTGGGTATGAAGGAGTGGTCAGTGTTCAGTAATGAGTTGGCAGTAACTGAACACTAAAAACTGAACACTGAACACTTATAATTCATCACTCGTGAAACTTATCTGATTTCTCTTTTTATACGGACGCATAATCAATCGTGCCTCTCTATCAAAACGGATGTAATTGTAAACCCAATTTAAGAAAACGACTGCTTTGTTTTTGAATCCGATTAACGAAAACAAATGCACAAACATCCAAACAAACCAAGCGAAAACTCCACTAAATTTGAATTTTGGTAAATCGACAACGGCTTTGTTTCTTCCGATAGTCGCCATTGAGCCTTTGTCTTTATATTCGAAAGGTTTTGGTTCTTTTTTATTGATGATTTTAATTAAGTTTTCAGCTAATAATCTTCCTTGTTGCATTGCAGGTTGCGCCATCATTGGATGTCCTTGTGGATAATCTTCTGAAGCCATTACGGCAATATCACCGATTGCAAAAAGATGTTCATAACCTTCCACTTGATTGTATTGGTTTACCTTGATACGGTTCACATTTTTGATAAAACTATCAGCTTTTAAACCATGAGGCAAAGCACCTTGAACTCCAGCAGTCCAAATCACCGTTGCGGAATCAAAAGATAAGTCAGAACTAGTGGTAACGATTTTTCCATCGTAACCTGTTACACGAACGTTTTTCCAAACGCTTACTCCTAAATCTAACAGAAATTTTTCTGCTTTTTCCGAAGCATTTTCACTCATCGAATCTAAAACACGATTACTTCCTTGAATGAGATTGATTTCCATTTTTCGAACATCCAAATCGGGATAATCTTTTGGCAAAATGGCTTTTTTCATTTCGGCTAAAGCACCCGCTAGTTCTACTCCTGTTGGTCCGCCACCTACTAAAACGAAGTTCATCAAACTATGACGTTCGTCGATATCATTCGTAAGCAAAGCTTGTTCGAAATTCTCTAAAATTAAACTACGAATATTCAACGATTGCGGAATAGTTTTCATCGCCATGCTATTGCGTTCGATTTCTTTATTTCCAAAATAATTGGTTTTCGAACCCGTTGCAATAACTAAATAATCGAACTTTAATTCACCAATATCTGCATAAATGATATTGTTTTCGGGGTCAATATCACGAACTTCGGCCAATCGAAAATAAAAATCTTTATACTCTTGAACGATTTTCCTTATCGGATAAGCAATAGAATCGGGTTCTAAACCGCCCGTTGCCACTTGATACATTAAAGGTTGGAAATTATGGTAATTGTGTTTGTCTAATAAAACAACTTGAACGTTTTTATTGCGAAGTCTTTTCGCTAAAGAAATTCCTGCAAAACCACCACCAATGATGACAATTCTAGGAAAACTACTACGAGGTATGTTCATCGTTTAAAATCTAATTAGTCAAAGGTAAGAAATTTCAAGTTCAAGTTCAATCGGGCCAACTAAAGTCAATTCACATTTAACTAAATTTTATATTTTCAATCTAAATTTATCTTAAAAAATTAAATTTTGAGTTTGCCCTTGTGATTAAATTTGAATTTGTTCTTGAACTTGTATTTGATTTTTGAATTTGTCCTTGTACTTAAACTTGATTTTTACTAAACTTGTAACATATTCTTTCAAATGACTACTTATTGTATATGAAATCGGAATCGGAAGCACTTTTTGTTAAGCAACTCAAAGAGAATCAGAATATAATCCACAAAATTTGTCGATTGTATACTACTGATGAGGATGCGCATAACGATTTGTTTCAGGAAATTACGATACAACTTTGGAAAGCCTTTCCCAACTTTAGAGGCGATTCTAAATTTACTACTTGGGCGTATCGCGTTGGATTGAATACTGCCATTACTTTATATCGAAAAAAGAAAAGAACCATTGATACCATTGAGTTTGACAACACTTTTCATAAAGTAACACAAGACGATTACAATTTTGAAGAAGAAGAAAAATTAAAGCTTTTATACAGCGCTATTAGCGAATTAAATGACATTGAAAAAGCCTTAGTTTTGTTGTATTTAGAAGATAAAGATTACACCGAAATTTCAGAAACCTTGGGGATAAGTGAGGTAAATGCACGAGTAAAAATGAATCGTGTAAAAGGGAAATTAAAAAAAATATTAAATCCGTAAATATGGATGAATTAGAATTATTAAAAAAAGACTGGAAAAAACAAGAAAATTCGTTCCAACAAATAGGTGAAAATGAAATTTATGGCATGCTGCATAAACGTTCTTCTTCTATTGTAAAGTGGATTGTTATTATTAGTATTCTAGAACTTGTTTTGTGGGCTAGTATTTCTTTTTTTACAGCTGATGAAGAATATTTCAAAACATTAAAATTATACCACTTAGAAACAGCAATGCCTGTAATTTCAGCTGTTAATTATGGGGTTATTTTATATTTTATTTATCTATTCTTCAAAAATTACAGAAGCATTAATACAACAGATACGATCAAACAATTAATGCAAAGTATTATAAAAACAAGAAAGACAGTTAAATATTATGTTTGGTACAATTTAGCCATGACTGCTTTTTCATTTATTTTAGTTTTTATTTTCCAATTCATGTATGATCCAAACATTCGTAAAATGATAGATAAAATGTCGCAAAACATTGATGCCAATACCTTTTACTGTATAATGTTAGTTGTTTATGCTGCAATAATTGCGATTTTTATTGGACTTATTTGGTTATTCTATAGATTGCTTTATGGAATTTTACTAAAAAGACTTCAAAAAAACTTTGACGAACTTAAAAAAATAGACTATTAATGAAAAATTTCTTTATTTCCCTTTTAACATTAATTACAGGATTATCCTTTTCTCAAGAATTAGAAAAAAGTTTGCTATGGAAAATTTCGGGTAATGGATTAAAGCACGATTCTTATTTATTTGGAACTATTCATATTACATGTGATGCCAATTTAGATGAAAACACGATAAAAGCACTTGGAGTTACAGAGCAATTGTATTTAGAGCTTGATATGGACGACAAATCTTTGCAAATGCAAATGATGAAGTATATGATGATGAAAGATGGTGCTAAATTATCTACTTTATTAAATGCTAAAGATTTTAAAATTGTGGACGATTTTTTAAAAAAGAATATAAACATGTCTGCCAAAATGTTTGATAGTTTTAAACCATTTGTAATTACTACAATGCTTTATCCAAAAATGATTAATTGTTCTGTACAATCTATTGAAAATGAATTAATAAAAGTGAGTAAAGAACAAAATGAAGAAGTGTTTGGTTTAGAAAGTGTTGAAGAACAGATGAACGTTTTTGATAATATTTCATATCAAATTCAAGCGGAAGAATTACTTAAAATGGCTAAAAATAACCTTTCAAAAGATAAAGAAGAATTTAAAAGAATGATATCTATTTATGAAAATAAAGATATTGAAGCTATGCAACAAATTATGGATGAATCTGATAATAAAATAACTTCTGATAATAAGAAAATTTTAATCTATGACAGAAACAATAAATGGATTCCAACAATAATAAAAATTATAAACGAAAAACCAACTTTTATTGCTGTTGGAGCAGGGCATTTAGCAGGTAATGAAGGCATCATTAAACTTTTAAGAAGAAATGGTTACCAAGTTGAAGCCGTGATAAATTAATTTAGTATATTAAAAAAAGGTTCTGAATATCAGAACCTTTTTTTAATAACTCCATCTTCTTTCTTCGTCTTCTTTTCGTTGTTCTTCTAGCACTTCTGCCGGTATCACTTTTAATAAAGACGGGTGTTGTTCTATTGCAAACTCAATCATCTCTACAACTTCATCAACTGTTGCGGTTTCATAATCAATTTTTAATGGTTCTTTAATAACCATCGATTGTAAGATTCCTTTTTTCTTAATCATTAACCCTTTTCGATCAAAAGAACGCCTAAATCCATCAATAACAATAGGTACAACTATGGGTTTATGCTGTAAAATAATGTGAGCCGTTCCTTTTCTTACTGGTTTAAAAGAACGTGTAGTTCCTTGAGGAAAAGTTATTACCCAACCATCCTCCAAAGCAATTTTAATGTTCTCTGTATCATTTGGATTTACTTCTTTCTTCTCCGTAACATCTTGCCCTTTTGCTCTCCAAGTTCTCTCAACAGTAATAGCGCCAGCATAAGCTAAGATTCTAGGTAGTAACCCCTCTTGCATGGTTTCTTTAGCGGCAACATAATACATATTCAGTTTCGGATTCCACAAATACATTACGTTCTTAATATTATTCTCTCTTCCTTTTAATGCTGCATTAAAAACATGAAACATGGCAACTACATCAGCAAAATAAGTCTGATGATTTGAAATGAATAATACATTCTTATCAGGTAAATTCCTGATGATCTCAGAACCTTCTATATGCAACTGATTAAAATTTCGATAACGACGATGTGTTAAAAATCCCGCTATACGTATTAACCAAGTCTTTAAAAACAATATATGTCCAAAAGGATTTCTCTTAAATAATCCCATATTTTTTATTTTTTTTACAAAACAAGAACGCAAAAGTAATAAAATAGGTGACTTTAGAAAGAAAAACAGCTTAAAATCACATTATAAGGTAATAATTTGAAATCGCTAAAAATTACATTTACTCAAAGCACATTTTATAGTTTCCTTTAACTCACTCATCATCATAGCAGTAGCTCCCCAAACAACATATTTATCCACCATAAAAGCAGGCACCTCAATATCCGTTGCGTAAGACGTTGACATTTTGACTTTTGTAATACTTTTTTCGTCTAAAAAATCGGCAATTGAAAATTCCAACACCCTTTTCACTTCATCTAAATCAGGAATAAAAGTTAATTCTTCATGAGAAATTCCCATAAATGGCGCTACCAAAAAATTACTTGGTGGAATATAAATTTCGCTAAAAGGCTTAATGATTTGAATTTTTTCTGGATGAATCCCAACTTCTTCATGTGTTTCTCTAAGCGCTGTTTCCTCTAAATCAGCATCGGATTCTTCTACTTTTCCTCCTGGAAAACCTATTTGAGAAGAATGAACTCCTGGATAGGAATTCCGAACAATTAAAGCCAAATGCGTTACTTTATTTTTAGGATAAAACAACATCAAAACCGCCGCCTTTCTAGGATTTTTATCCATATAATTTTCCTCCTTTAAATAAGAAATACGCTCTAACGGTGCCATTTTTGCATGTGCATCCGTAGAAAGAAGAGTTTCTTTTTCTATCTTTGGAAGGTGTTTTATAAAATCATTAAAAAGCATACCATCTCAATTTAGCAACCTTAAAGGTAGCTATTTTTTTTCAAACAAAATAAATTTCTAATTCAATAATATGTTCAGTAAAGAAGAAGCACTACAAATAAAAAAAGATTTTTGGATAGCCTTTGCAGAAGAATATCCACGTAAGTGGTTGTTATACAATACCAAAATCAAAGATGTAACCTTCAAATTTTATGTTGACAATAAAAAAGCACAAGTTTTACTCGATATAGAACCAAAAGACGAAGAAAAACGTAAAATATATTACGAGAAAGTAGAATCACTAAAAACCATTCTTTTAGAAGATTATTTAGACGATGTTATTTTTGAACGCAATTTTTATTTAGAAACAGGAAAAGTAATCAGCCGAGTTTGGGTAGAGAAAACAGGAATAAGTATCAATAACAAAAATACGTGGCCTGAAATTTTTGACTTCTTTGCCGAAAAAATGGATGCATTTGAGCGCTTTTTCTATGAAAACGAAGATTATATTAAAGATTTAGAAATCAATACGTAATTCAAATACTTTGTAACATTGTTAACACTTTATTTGAATTCTAACCATTAAATTTGAAAAAATGTTAGCTATGAAAAAGTTATTTATATTAATTGCAATTGTAAGTTTACAATCATGCCAATCCCAAACCAAAGAACCTAAAACTATGAATTCAAATTCTAAAAAAACCGAAGCCGAATGGAAAGCACAGCTTACTCCAGAACAGTATGAAGTACTAAGAAACAAAGGTACAGAAAGAGCTTTTACAGGAGAATATTGGGATCATTTTGAAAAAGGAAAATACGTTTGTGCAGGTTGTGGAAACGAATTATTTACTTCTGACACCAAATTTGATTCGCACTGTGGATGGCCTTCATTTGATAAAGCTATCAAAGGCTCTGTAGTATTCAAACAAGATTTGAGCTACGGTATGATTCGTACTGAAGTTTTATGCGCTAAATGCGATGGCCATTTAGGACATATTTTTGATGATGGTCCAAAAGAAACTACTGGCCAACGCTATTGTATGAATTCGGTTTCTATAAAATTTGTTCCAGAAACCAAGTAAGAATATGTTGGTCCAAATTGTAAAGCAAAACTTATCTGAAAATATTGATCTTCTTCAGCAATTAACAAATGAAGAACTCACGTTGCCGTTCCCTGAATTAGGCAATGCTACCATTGGCGAACATATGCGACATATCATTGAACTTTTGGGTTCACTATTAGAGAATTATAATACTGGTTGCATCAATTACGATAAAAGGAAACGCGACAATATCCTTCAAACTGACAAATTAGAAGCGATTAAAATCTTAGAAAAATATCGTTTTGAGATTGATAAACCTAATAAGACATTATACTTAGCAAATAATTGTTTCAGCGATACAGAAACGCTTGAAACCAACTATTTTAGAGAATTGCTTTACAATTTAGAACACAGCATTCACCATCAAGCCTTGATAAAAGTAGCATTGTATCGCTTACCGCACATTAAAATTTCAGATTCTTTCGGAATTGCGCCATCAACTCTAGAATACCGAAAACAATGTGCACAGTAACGTATATTCCAACGAAAGAAGGCTGTATCATCACTTCTAATCGTGATGAAAAAATTACACGTGAAAGAGCACTTCCTCCAACTGAATATCATATTGAAGGAAAAAAAATCACCTTCCCAAAAGACCCAAAAGCAGGTGGCACTTGGATAGCACGTAGCGAAACTAAAATTGTCGTTCTACTCAATGGAGCGCAAGAAAAACACCTTCCAAAATTAAAATATAGAAAAAGTAGAGGTCTGATTGTTTTGGATTTGATGACAACCGAAAACACTATTGATTACTGGAAAACTATTAATTTATCAGATATTGAACCGTTCACAATTGTATTAGTTGAAAATAATAAACTGACGCAATTGCAATGGAATGAAATTGAAAAAATCACTACAGAATTTGATGTGAAGCAATTTCATATTTGGTCCTCTTCTACTCTATATTCCAAAGAAATTCGGGAACAAAGAAAAACTTGGTTTCACAATTTTATGCAAAATAAAAGTAATCCAACAGGCGAAGAAATCTTACATTTTCATCAATTTACTGAATCTGAAAATAAAGATTTTGGATTACAGATTAATCGTAATAATGCATTAAAAACCATTAGCATCACGCAATGCCAGGTAACTCAGAACAATATTGAAATGCGCTATTTGGATTTATTTGAATAAAAATGACAAAACTGAATCTCTTTCTCCATAAACTTACCCATTGGGAATATTGGCCGTATCAAGTGGTTTATTTTCCTGTGTACTTTCAATATTTATTTTATGCAGCAAGAACGCGTTCGTTTTTTTATTTCAATGCCTCAAATCCCACTATAAAAAATGGAGGCTTTTTCATGGAATCAAAAAAAGAAATTTACGATTTAATCCCATCTGAATATTATCCCAAAACCCTTTTGATTGAGCCTACTGAAACAGTAGAAGCTGTTCAAGAGAAAATAAAAGAAGCGGCTATTGAATTCCCATTAATTGCAAAACCCGATATCGGTTTAAGAGGAACAGCCGTCAAAAAAATTCACAATACGGAAGAATTAGCAGCCTATTTTTCTAAAGCAAATTTCAATGTTTTAATTCAAAGCTTAATCCCTTACGAAAATGAAATCGGACTTTTCTATGTAAAATTGCCTAACCAATCAGGTAAAATCACCGGTATAGTAGCAAAAGAATTCATGATTTTAACAGGAAACGGGAAAAACACGATTCGAGAATTATTACATCAAGACAAACGCTATCTATTACAATTAGAAGTACTTGAAGCCGAATACAAAGAAAAATTAAACACTATTTTGAGCGAAGGAGAAACCATTAATTTGGTGCCATATGGTAATCATTGTCGCGGAACCAAATTCGTAGATGCAAGTCACGAAATTACTCCTGAAATGATAGAAAGTTTCAACATTATTTGTAGTCAAATCAATGGTTTTCATTTCGGAAGAATGGATATTATGTACCATTCCTATGAAGATTTAGCACAAGGAAAAAACTTCCAAATCGTAGAAATCAACGGTGCCATTAGCGAACCAACACATATGTACGACCCAAAACACAGTATATGGTTTGGCTGGAAAGAACTCACACGTCATTTCCATTACATGTATGTAATCAGCAAACACAACCGAAAAAACGGAGCAAACTACCTAACCTTCAAAGAAGGAATTCACGAATTCAAAAAACATCAGAAATATTACAACACCATTTTAGAGTTTTAGGGCGTTCCCTAAGGATCGGGCTATCCGCACTCGATTTACTTAAAATCCTGAGGTATTTTAAGTAAGAGCTCAAACAATACTCCTATCCCTAACGCGGAATTGGTTTTCATTAGAATAATTATACCATTCCCATTCCCGCAGGGACGATATATAGATAACAAAAAAGCCTGTCTAAATATAGACAGGCTTTTCAAAAGAAAGGCGGCGACATACTCTCCCACATAACTGCAGTACCATCTGCGCAGTCGGGCTTAACTTCTCTGTTCGGAATGGGAAGAGGTGAGCCCCGACGCAATAACCACCTTAAGAAGTTAAATTGCTTTGAGCAATTTTTCAATGGTTAATTACCTTACGATAATTATCAATTGAACAATATCTTAACATACTGAGATAAATTAATTTAAAGAAAGTTTCTTCCTCCGCCGAAGCGGAGGAATTTATACATAAGCT
>DIST01000039.1 GCA_002421645.1 Flavobacterium sp. UBA6203 | reverse complement strand
TGTAACTACACAAAATCATGTATTTATTTTAAATCAATCATACACTGTTTTAGCTGATATTACACAAATTCCAGATTACAATGCTATTTTTAAAGCAGCAACAGTGGTGAGTGGAATAGTTTATATTGGTACAGAGAAAGATGGTCTGTTTTCAACCTCACTAGCTAATCCAACGATTTTTCAGTCCATGTCACCCAATGGTCCAGTACGAAATTATATTTTCAGAGTAAAAAAAGCACCTAATTACCTATGGGCGGTTTATGGTGATTATACGCGTCAATATAATCCATACGATTTAGATGAATTTGGAATTAGTAAATTTTCAAATGACAATGGTTGGGAATTAATTCCTTACGAAGATTTGTTTCAAGTGAAGTCTATATGCGATATTATAATTCATCCGAACAATCCAAATCTGGTATATGCGACTTCTTATTTTTCGGGATTGCTTAAAATTGAAGGCGATAACATTGAACTTTTTAACAACACCAATACAGGCCCAAATGGATTGGAATCTTTAGTTGTGCCAGGTAGTCCAAGTTATGTTGATATTAGGATCAATAGTCCTGCTTTTGATAAAGACGGAAATCTTTGGTTAACAAATGCATTTGTTCAAAAGGCAATAAAGGTATTACGTTCAAATGGGCAATGGCAATCTTATAATTTAGCGGATGTTGCTCCTACGGTTTCTACGGGGAGATATGGTCCTATGGCTGTTGATAAAAACAGAACCAAATGGGTGCCATCTATTAATGATGGATTAATTGCCTTTAATGAAAATTACAATAATAAATTTATTGTAATCAGTACTACAAATGGGAACTTACCTGATAATGATGTTAGATGTGTTGCAGTCGATAATAGAAATCAATTGTGGATTGGAACTTATGCAGGATTAAGAACCGTTTCTGTAGACCGATTTATTTCATCAGATGAGTTGACCACCAATGCTATTATCATTCAGGAAGGCGATTTAGCGCAAGAATTGTTTTACCAGCAAACCATTTTAGATATTGCTGTAGATGGTGCCAATAGAAAGTGGGTTTCCATTGCCGACGGAGGTGTTTTCTTAGTGTCTTCTGATGGTCAAAAAACCATTTATCGATTTACCAAAAACAATTCGCCTTTACCAAGTGATAATATCAACGATATAGAAATTGATGGTGTTTCTGGAGAAGTGTTTTTTGCTACCGATAAAGGAATGGTTTCATTTTTAGGAACTTCAACCAAACCAAGTGATAGCTTAGGAGATGTTTTTGTTTATCCAAATCCCGTTCGACCTAATTTCACAGGAACAGTTAAAATTAGTGGACTAACTGATAAAGCAAATATCAAAATTACCGATATCGAAGGAAATTTGGTACATGAAACCACTTCTTCTGGAGGAACTATAGAATGGGATACTAAAGCCTTTGGAAAACACAAAGTAGCATCAGGAGTTTATATGATTTTTGTGGCTTCTGAAGACGCTACAGATTCGACAGTGAAAAAAGTAATGATTATTAGATAATCAAATGCTAGTCAAAACTAAAGTCATCGTTCTTTCTTCCTTAAAATTTCAAGAAAAAAGCTTGATTGTTAAGTGTTTCACGCAGTCGGATGGTTTGAAAAGTTATTTTGTACAAAGTGCTTATTCCAATAAAAAAGCGAATCAAAAAATTGCCTATTTTCAGCCGTTAACGATTATTGAAATCGAAGCGAATCACAAGAATAAAGGCACACTCGAACATTTCAAAGAAATAAAATTAGCACACAGTTTTCATACGATAAATACGGATATTGTCAAAAGCACTATCGTAATTTTTCTTTCCGAAATTTTACATCACAGCATTCACGAAGAAGAGAAAAATGAAAATCTTTTTTCTTTTTTAGAAACCGCTTTACTTTGGTTAGATGCTCATGAAGAATCCACAAATTTTCATCTGATTTTGATGATGGAAATGACTAAATTCTTAGGTTTTTACCCTGATGTTTCCGAAATAGATTTCGACTTTTTCGACCTGAAAGAAGGTTTTTTTACACCGTTTCAATCGGTAAATACACTTTCAGCACATGAAACACAATTATTAAAACGATTAATTGAATTAAAATTTGATTCCAATCAGAAAATTTTTGCTGGAATAGAACGTCAAATTTTGCTAAAAATCCTCTTAGATTTTTACATGTTACACCTAGAAGGCTTCAAAAAACCTAAATCCTTAGAAGTATTAAAAGAAGTTTTTTCATAAAATAATAAAAAATCATCTTTCTTTCTAAATTTTCGATAAAAGTCTCTTCTCTTTTATCTATTTTCTATTCTCTTTTATTAAAATTCATTACTTTCGCAAATTGATTTAAGAAAGCGACAAAATGAGCACAAAATTTACTGAATACAAAGGACTTGACTTGCCAACAGTAGCATCAGAAGTTCTTGATTTTTGGAAAAAAAACCACATCTTTGAACAATCGGTAACTTCTCGTGAAGGAGCAACACCTTACGTGTTTTTTGAAGGACCACCATCTGCAAACGGTTTGCCTGGAATTCACCATGTGATGGCGCGTGCGATTAAAGATATTTTTTGTCGTTATAAAACTCAAAAAGGCTACCAAGTTAAGCGTAAAGCGGGCTGGGATACGCACGGATTACCTGTAGAATTAGGTACCGAAAAAGAATTAGGCATCACCAAAGAAGATATCGGAAAAACCATTTCAGTTACCGAATACAACGAAGCGTGTAAAAGAACCGTTATGCGTTACACTGATGTATGGAATGACCTTACGGAAAAAATGGGCTACTGGGTAGACATGGAAGATCCGTATGTGACATACAAATCCAAATACATGGAAACCGTTTGGTGGTTACTAAAACAAATTTACAACAAAGATTTACTATACAAAGGCTACACAATCCAACCGTATTCACCAAAAGCGGGAACAGGTTTATCTTCACACGAAGTGAATCAACCAGGTTCATACCGTGATGTCACGGATACGACGATTGTAGCTCAATTCAAAGCTAAAGACGAAACGTTACCAAGTTTTTTACAAGGTTTTGGAACAGTTCATTTCTTAGCTTGGACGACAACTCCTTGGACTTTGCCAAGTAATACAGCATTAACTGTTGGACCAAAAATCGATTATGTTTTAGTAAAAACATTCAATCAATATACTTTTGAACCAGTAAATGTAGTTTTAGCTAAGAATTTAGTTGGAAAACAATTCGGTGGAAAATATTTTGTAGCAGAATCAGAAGATGACTTTACAAATTACAAGTCAGAAGATAAAAAGATTCCATACCAAATTTTAGCCGAAGCAAAAGGCGCTGATTTAGTAGGAATTCGTTACGAACAATTATTACCATTAGCGTTACCGTATCAAAATCCAGAAAATGCTTTCCGAGTAATTTCTGGTGATTTCGTAACAACGGAAGATGGAACTGGTATTGTTCATACGGCACCAACATTCGGAGCTGATGATGCTAAAGTTGCGAAAGAAGCAACTCCAGAAGTGCCACCAATGTTGGTTTTAGACGAAAATGGAAATCCAGTGCCATTGGTAGACTTACAAGGAAGATTCATCCAAGGTTTAGGTGATTATTCTGAGAAATACGTTAAAAACGAATATTACAACGACGGTGAAGCGCCAGAACGTTCAGCTGACGTAGAAATCGCTATCCAGTTAAAAGAAGAAAACAAAGCCTTTAAGGTTGAAAAATACGTCCACAGTTATCCACATTGTTGGAGAACCGACAAGCCAATTTTATACTATCCATTAGATTCTTGGTTCATCAAAGTAACCGAAATCAAAGATAGAATGTTCGACTTAAACGATACCATCAACTGGAAGCCAAAAGCTACAGGAGAAGGTCGTTTCGGAAATTGGTTGAAAAATGCTAATGATTGGAACTTATCGCGTTCACGTTATTGGGGAATTCCTTTGCCAATTTGGAGAACAGAAGATAAAACCGAAGAAATCTGTATTGGTTCGGTTGAAGAATTATTCAACGAAATTGAAAAAGCGGTTGCTGCTGGTTTCATGACTGAAAATCCATACAAAGGATTCCAAATCGGAAACATGGAAGAAACAAACTACGGTTTAGTGGATTTACATAAGAATATTGTAGATAACATCGTTTTAGTTTCTCCAACAGGAAAACCAATGAAACGCGAAACGGATTTAATTGACGTTTGGTTCGATTCAGGTGCGATGCCTTATGCACAATGGCATTATCCATTCGAAAACAAAGAATTAATCGACGAAAACAAAGCTTTCCCAGCTGATTTCATCGCAGAAGGTGTTGACCAAACTCGTGGTTGGTTCTATACATTACATGCGATTGGAACATTAGTTTTCGATAAAATTGCCTATAAAAACGTAGTTTCAAACGGATTAGTTTTAGACAAAAACGGACAAAAAATGTCGAAACGTTTAGGAAATGCGGTTGACCCATTCACCACTTTGGCAGAATATGGTCCAGATGCTACGCGTTGGTACATGATTTCGAATGCAAATCCTTGGGATAACTTAAAATTTGATATCGAAGGTGTGGCTGAGGTTCGTAGAAAATTCTTTGGAACACTTTATAATACGTATTCGTTCTTTGCTTTATATGCGAATATTGATGGTTTTAAATATGATGAAGCGGAAGTTCCATTACACGAAAGACCAGAAATCGACCGTTGGATTTTATCGGAATTACATACTTTAATTCAATTAGTGGATGAAGCGTATGCGGATTACGAACCAACAAAAGCGGCTCGTGCTATTTCCGATTTCGTACAAGAAAACTTGAGTAACTGGTACGTTCGTTTGTGTAGAAGAAGATTCTGGAAAGGTGATTATGCTCAAGATAAAATTGCAGCTTATCAAACACTTTATACTTGTTTGGTGACGGTTGCGAAGCTTTCGGCTCCAATTGCACCGTTCTTTATGGACAAACTTTACAGAGATTTAACACAAGCTACAGGTTCTGAGTCATTTGAAAGCGTACATTTGGCCGAGTTTCCAAAAATGGTTGAAAACTTTGTTGATAAGTCATTAGAAAGCAAAATGATGAAAGCCCAAACAGTTTCTTCATTAGTTTTATCACTTCGTAAGAAGGAAATGATTAAAGTGCGTCAACCGTTGCAAAGGGTTATGATTCCTGTACTTGACAATAATCAGCGTGCTGAAATTGAAGCAGTTTCTGACCTAATTAAAGCCGAAGTTAACGTGAAAGAAGTGGAGTTGTTAGACGATGCTTCGGGTGTTTTAGTGAAGCAAATTAAGCCTAATTTTAAAACATTAGGACCACGTTTTGGCAAAGATATGGGATTGATTTCCAAAGAGATACAGGGTTTTGAACAGGATCAAATTGCTAAATTAGAGCGTGATGGCGAGCTAGTTATGGATATTGCAGGAAAAAGTATAACTTTATCACAAGATGATGTGGAAATTTCATCGCAAGATATCCCAGGTTGGTTAGTAGCCAATTCAAACGGAATTACAGTAGCGTTAGACATTACAATTTCCGATGAATTAAGAAAAGAAGGTATCGCGAGAGAATTAATCAATAGAATTCAAAATATCAGAAAAGATTCTGGTTTTGAAGTAACAGATAAGATTACGGTTAAAATGGAAAAAAATTCGCAAGTTGAGGAAGCCGTTTTAGCTAATGAATCTTATATTAAGTCAGAAACATTAACTGAAAACTTAATTTTTGTTGAAAACCTTGAAAATGGTACGGAAATTGAGTTTGATGATATTAAAACAAGTATATTAATTTCAAAATAAAAGCCAAAAGCTTTTAATCGACGTATAACTATAAAAATATTGAAATTATGGTAGAGGAGCAAATTAGATATTCAGACGCCGATTTAGCGGAATTCAAAGCGTTAATTCAAGCTAAATTAGAAAAAGCTAAAAACGATTTAGAGCTTATTAAAAGTGCTTATATGAATGACTTAAATAACGGAACTGATGATACATCACCAACGTTTAAAGCATTTGAAGAAGGCAGCGAAACTATGAGCAAAGAAGCTAATTCGCAATTAGCAATTCGTCAAGAAAAATTCATTAGAGATTTAAAAAATGCCTTGATTCGTATCGAGAACAAAACCTATGGTATTTGTAAAGTTACAGGCAAATTAATAAGTAAAGAAAGATTAAAAATCGTTCCTCATGCAACTATGAGTATCGAAGCAAAAAACTTGCAACGTTAATCTTTTTACAAAATTATACTAACGCTCCGTTTGGGGCGTTTTTTATTTGATAAATTCCACTATTTTTGCAAAAAAATTGAACATGTCGTTAAAGAAAGCCTATTTATTAATCATTGCTATTTTATTAATTGATCAGATTTCGAAAATCTATATCAAAACACATTTTTTTATTGGAGAATCTATAAAAGTAATGGGTTTAGATTGGTTTCAAATTCATTTTATAGAGAATGAAGGTATGGCTTGGGGAGCAGAAATTCCAGGCGAACACGGGAAATTAATCCTAACTTTATTCCGAATTGTAGCCGTAGGTGGAATCGCTTGGTGGTTATGGGATTCAGTAAGAAAGAATGCTTCTAATTACTTAATTGTAGCCATTGCTTTGATTTTTACAGGCGCTTTAGGAAATATTATCGATTCTGTTTTTTATGGTGTCATTTTTAACGATAGTTATCATCAAGTAGCAACAGCTTTTTCCGACCAACCTTATGGGACTTGGTTCCATGGAGAAGTAGTAGATATGTTCTATTTTCCAATGTGGGAAGGTAATTTACCTTCTTGGTTACCAATTTGGGGTGGCAAACACTTCACTTTTTTCAACGCCATTTTCAACGTAGCCGATGTAGCGATTTCAACAGGTGTTGGGATTTTAATCGTCTTCAACAAAAGAGCGTTTGCTCATGCGGATAAAGAGGAAGTTTCAACTGAGGAAAATTAAAACTTAAAAATCCCCTCAGGCGTCACGCAAAAATCCAATTTCACATCATTTTCTGAAACATCGTCAATTTTTTCCTCTGGCGGAAAGAACGATAATCCAATTTTAATCGTTTCAGGCTTGCATTTGCTCAGAAAGTTGTCGTAGAAACCTTTTCCGTAACCCACGCGATTTCCTTGCTTATCGTAAGCTAAAAGCGGTACAAAAACCACATCAATTTTCGCATCAGGTACTTCTAAACCATCAACCGGTTCTGGAACGTTGTAACTGTTCTTTTTAATTTTGGTATTATCCGTTAATAGAAAATGCGTCATTCCTAAAGTGGCAAATTCGCACTTTGAAATGACGATTTCTTTATCTTTTCCCGCTAAGATTTGGAGAATATATTCGGTATTGATTTCTTTTTGTTCTTCAATCGTTAAAAACAAATGGTAATACAATTTGTCCCAAACCAGCTTCAGGCTAGGCACGGTGTCCATGCGCAACAATTGGTTCGCAATCGCCAAACTTTTGTCTTCGATTTCTTCTTGAGTTAACTTTTGCCTTTCAGCTTTTGCTTTTTGCCTTAACGATTTCTTATTCAACATCTATTTATCTATCTAATAGTTCATACGTTACATAAAGAGAGTATGTAATAGTTTGTTCAGGTTGTTTGTTGTTGTTTGATAAATAGTTGGAAGTTCCCCCTGTTACACTCGAATTTGGCGTATTATCATCAATAATTAAAAGCTTTCCAATTTTTTTATTGGATTTTGATGCTAAAAATTCAGCTTTTGCCTTAGCATTTTCTAGTGCTTTAGATGACATTTCTTGAACTAATCTCTCTGATTTATCAAACACATAATTAATTTGTACCGCTGTAACTCCGTTTACTTTTAGGTTATTGATTAACTCAATTCCCTTTTCAATGTTGTTTAATGATAGACTATAATTTCGGGTATTATTACCAAAAGTCTTATCTGAAATAGATTGAAAACTCAGTTTTTCTTTAGAATAATTGTTTTTTGTAATAAAGGATTGAACTTCTTCCAATACTTCCGAAATAGTTTTAATGACTTGTTTTTCTTTACTATAAGTAAGTGTTGTTACTTCTTGAAGTGTAAAAACCAATTCTATTTGAGTTGCTTTTATAGTTTCGGAGTGTTTTCCAACTACTCTAATTTGATTCTCTGTTGGTTGTGCAAATGTCAAATACGACAATGCAACAAATAGAATTGCTGTAAGTTTTTTCATGAGTTATAGTTTTTACTAAAAACTCAAAAATACCGAAATTATTATAACTTTTTTAGTTCTTCAATAAATTTAGTCAAATGTTCTACTTCTACGTGATCCATTAACACAATTTTGTACCATTTGTTGTTTTCGTTGTGTTGTTGCGGCACCAAATCATACTTTTCAGCAATTTTTTCTGGGATGGATTCGGCATGAATCGTTACGATATTCATAAATGGTTCACGGAAATATTTGATATTTAGTTTGTCTAATTCGTGACATAAAAATTGGGTGCGCATTTGTAAAATACTTACTTTTTCAAACCAACCATAAGCACCATAAGTAAATAAAATCATCCAAACCGCCACCGCATTCGCACCAGAACGACTTCCGCAAAGGGTTAAATCCATTCCTTCTACGTATTCGGCTTCTTTGGTTAATACGTTTTCGATTAAACCTTTTCGACAAACAAAAACACCTGTTCCATAAGGAGCTTGTAACATTTTGTGCGCATCAATGGTAATCGAACTAATTTTTGGATTACTAAAGTTGATATTCGATTTTTGATTGCTAAATGGATATACAAATCCGCCATAAGCGCCATCAATATGTAGACGATACATCGCACTATGTTTTTCCAATGCCGAAGTATACACATCCGGATTATCCACAGAACCAAACATTGTAGTCGCCATATTGGAAACGGCAATGAAGTATTTTTTTCCTTTATTTTTTGCTTCTAAAATGATATTTTCTAAAGCAATCGCATCAATTTCACGGTTTTCAAAACCAACCGGAATTTTCAACCAATCAATTTGCAATAGATTAGAAGCTTTTGGAATCGAATAATGAGTATCTTCCGAAGCTAAAATGGCGATTTCGTCTAGTATTGCATCGAATTTGTGCATGAATTCATTTCTAAAAACCCAAATCGCTTGAATGTTGGCTTCCGTTCCACCAGGAGCGATGTAACCGTCAAATTCGTTTTCTTTGGCTTTAAAAATATCAACCGCAATGACGTTTAAAACTTCACGCTCAATTTCTTGTGTGCCATAAAATGCTTTTTCCGAAGTGCCAAAAGTGTGGCAACCAATGTTATTAGGATTGGCTACATAAGTTTGAAGCGTGGGTGCATCTTTTAAAAAAGGCGCATCATCATAAAAAACGCGATTATCTAATTTAGACGCTGGATATCCTAATGAAGCGTCTTTTGAAAAATTTACATTATCGTGTAAAGCCTTTTCAATACGGGCTTTTCTTTCTTCTTGTGATAGTTTTTTCCAGAAGTTCATACCTAAAAATTTTTGGCGAATTTACAGTGGATATACCAATAAAAATATGATAATTGTTAGCTTTCCGATTCTAAATGGGTAGAAATGTGAAAAATAGCATCGCCTTGATAAATAATGGGTGCATCGTTTACATTAATAATATAACCTTCATGTGATGCTTTTACTTTATGTTCGATTTTTCCATATGGATCAGAAATAGTAGCTAATAATTCGCCTTTTTTGACAAAACTTCCAATTGTTGTTAAACCATGAAACATACCAGAATATTTGGCTCTTATCCAACTCGATTTTTCGATATAAATGGTTTTATTTTGAGGATTAGTTACTTTCTTTCTAGGATTTAGCATTTCTAAATGGTTTAGAAATCGTTTAGTTCCTTCTACCGCTTCTTCGGTAACTTGAAGATTTAAATCCAATGATTTTCCGCCTTCAAAAAGTAACATTTTAACACCTAATCTATCGCAAGAATTTCGAAACGAACCCGAAATATTCTTCGAATACAACGTAAAAGGCGCATTGAAAACATCCGAAAGTTCTTTAAGTTCAGGATTTTCAGGCACAATTCTAATTTGCGGAGCATTAAATCGGCTCGCACCACCCGCGTGAAAATCAATTGCATAATCCACGTGCGGTATAATATCTTTCAAAATATAATACGCAAAACGACTCGCTAACGAACCTGTTTTACTACCAGGGAAAACCCGATTCAAATCGCGACCATCTGGAAATTCACGCGTTTGATTGACAAATCCGAAAATATTGATAATCGGAATACAAATAATCGCCCCGCGTTTTGGTTTGTTGATTTTTTGAATGATTAACTGACGCACAATTTCGGTTCCATTGATTTCATCGCCATGCAAACATGCGGTAAATAAAACAGTCGGACCATCAAGTTTTGAACGTTCCACAATAATGGGAATTTTCAATTTGTTCATGGTGTGCAACTTGGCAATTTCCATGTTAATGGTTTTGCTTTCGCCCGCTAAAATGGTTTCTTTTAGTATTACAAGTGGTTTTGAGGCTGTCATTTGGTTGATTCTAAGGTGTTAAAAATACGAAAAGTTCAAGAACAAGGGCAATAACAAGTTCAAAAATCAATTTTTTATTGGAACACAAATTGAAGAAATGAAAAGTTTAAAAGTAAAACGTCTCTGTGCATCTCTATTCAACAGCATCAAAATAAAAAAACCTCAGTGAATCTCTGTGTAAAAACAATTCTCAAATCTGTGCTGCAAAGCATCCGTTTCATCCGCGTGCCAATTAAAACAATTCTCTTATCTTTGTTCTTTACTCTTTTTCAAAAAATGCAAACACCATTAGAACTTCAAATCCAAACCTTGCCTGATAATCCGGGCGTGTATCAATATTTTGATAAGGATGGAAAAATTCTATATGTTGGGAAGGCGAAAAATCTAAAAAAACGTGTTCAATCGTACTTTACCAAGAACCACGATAATTATAAAACTTCGGTTTTAGTTAAGAAAATTGTAACCATAAAACACATTGTCGTTCCAACGGAAACCGATGCGTTATTGTTGGAAAACAACTTAATTAAAAAGTTACAACCACGTTATAATGTCTTGCTTCGCGATGACAAAACGTATCCTTGGATTTGTATTAAAAACGAACAATTTTCAAGAATATTCTCTACCCGAAAAATGATTAAAGATGGTTCGGAATATTTTGGACCTTACACCAGTTTTAAAACGGTTCATACGATTTTGGATTTGATTAAAGAATTGTATCCACTTCGAACTTGTACTTACGATTTATCGAAAGCAAATGTTGATTCGGGAAAATTCAAAGTCTGTTTGGAATATCATATTGGCAATTGCAAAGGCGCTTGTGAAGGATATGAAACGGCTGAAAACTATCAAAATCAAGTGGAGAAAATTCGTCAAATTTTAAAAGGAAATTTCAAAGAAAGTTTGAAAGATTTCAAGAAATTAATGACTGATTTGGCTATGGAAATGAAGTTTGAAGAAGCCCAAAAAATCAAAGAAAAAATCGAGGTTTTAGAAAATTACCAATCGCGTTCTACGGTTTTGAATCCGAAAATTACCAATTTAGATGTGTTTTCTATTATTTCCGATGAAACCATGGCGTATGTGAATTTTTTACAGATTTCGCATGGAGCTATCGTTCGTTCACATACATTGGAATTAAAGAAAAAATTAGACGAAACTAACGAAGAATTACTGGAATTAGCCGTGGTAGAATTGCGCGAACGTTTTCATTTGAATGCACGAGAAATTGTGGTTCCATTTCCAATTGATTTAGGTGAAAATATTAAAGTAACCGTACCTCAATTAGGCGATAAAAAGCAAATTTTAGATTTATCAGAGCGTAACGCCAAATTTTATCGATTAGATCAATTAAAGCAAATTCAAATCGTTGATCCAGAACGTCATACGAATCGCATTATGGCACAAATGCAGAAAGATTTGCGTTTATCCGTTGAGCCAAGACATATCGAGTGTTTTGATAATTCAAACATTCAAGGAACGAATCCCGTTTCGGCTTGTGTGGTGTTTAAAGATGGAAAACCGAGTAAGAAAGATTACCGTCATTTTAATATCAAAACGGTTGAAGGTCCCAATGATTTTGCTTCTATGGAAGAAGTGGTGTATCGAAGATACAAACGTATGCTAGATGAAAATCAACCTTTACCGCAATTGATTATTATTGATGGAGGAAAAGGACAGTTGTCTTCGGCTTTAAAAAGTTTGGATGATTTAGGATTACGAGGAAAAATTGCCATCATCGGAATTGCAAAGCGTTTGGAAGAATTGTTTTATCCGGGCGATTCAGCTCCGTTATATTTGGATAAAAAATCGGAAACCTTGAAAGTGATTCAGTATTTACGAAACGAAGCCCATCGATTTGGAATCACACATCATCGCGACAAGCGAAGTAAATCGGCCTTAACCAATAGTTTGGAAAGTATTCCAGGTATTGGAGAAAAAACGATGATTACATTAATGAAACATTTCAAAAGCGTTAAAAGATTGCAAAATGCAGATGAAAAAGCAATTTCCGAAGTCGTAGGTGTTTCAAAAGCCAAAAAAATTTCCGACTTTTACAAGACAAATCAATCTCACACTAAATAATGAAAAAAATCTTCTTGTTTGTAAGTCTGCTATTTTTTACCCAAGTTAGCTTAGGACAAGAAAACCCACGACCAAAAGTTGGCCTTGTTTTAAGCGGAGGCGGAGCAAAAGGTTTGGCACATATTGGCGTATTAAAGGTAATCGATTCGTTAGGAATAAAGGTCGATTATGTTGCAGGAACTAGTATGGGTGCCATTATTGGTGGATTGTATGCATCAGGCTATAATGCAGAACAATTGGATTCTATTTTTTCAAATGTTGATATTGATGCATTACTTCAAGATTACACGCCTAGAGAAGCTAAGTCTTTCTACGAAAAGCGAAATGACGAAATTTATGCCTTAACACTTCCTTTTAATAAATTTAAACTAGGATTGCCCTCTGGATTATCAAAAGGACTATATAATTTTAATTTACTTTCTTCGTTGACTCATCACGTGAGTCATGTACGTGATTTTGATGAACTTCCAATTCCTTTTTTATGCATTGCTACCGATGCAGAAACAGGAGAGAAAGTGGTTCTAGATTCAGGAGTTTTAGCACAAAGCATGATTGCTAGTGGTGCATTGCCTACATTGTATAGTCCTGTTGAGATTAATGGAAAAGTTTTAATTGATGGAGGAGTTGTTGATAATTATCCAATAGAAGAGTTAAAAGCAAGAGGTGTAGACATTGTAATTGGAGTAGATGTTCAAGATGGATTAAAAACTAGAGAGGATTTAAAAGGTGTTACATCAGTATTAGCACAGATAAATAATTTTTCCATGATAGAAAAAATGGAAGGAAAACAAAAAGCTACCGACATTTACATCAAACCAGATATAAAAGGATTTACTGTTGTAGCGTTTGATAAAGGCAAAGAAATTATTGGGAAAGGTAAAGAAAAAGCATTAGGAATGATTAATCAATTATTGCCATTAGCTAATTTTGATAGCCCTAAAAATGCTAGAACCTCTCTTCAAGATTCTATTTTTATTAAAGATATAATTACCAATAAATTAGATAATTTTACACGAGCATATATTATTGGGAAATTGAAATTTAAAAAAAACACAAAAATTTCAATCAATCAATTTCAGAAAGGGATTTTAAATTTAAATGCCACACAAAATTTTAGTGCCATAAATTATTCATTTGATAAAATGCAGGATGGCGAGAAGTTGCTTTTACAATTAAAAGAAAACCAGAATACTACTTTTTTAAAATTTGGTCTTCACTACGACGATTTGTTCAAAAGCGGAATACTTTTAAATTACACCAAAAAGCGATTGATTACTAAAAATGATGTGGCTTCATTAGATTTGATTTTAGGAGATAATATTAGATATAATTTTGATTATTACATTGATAATGGCTTTTATTGGAGTTTTGGATTTAATTCTAAATTGACTACTTTTAATAGAAATATAACAAACAACATTGCAGATGATGTTCTTTTTGAAGCTGTTACAAATGCTATTAACGTGGATTTTTTAGATTTTAGTAATCAAGCTTATTTACAAACTATTTTTGCTCAAAAGTTTTCGTTGGGCGGAGGAGTTGAACATAAAATTTTAGTTTTAGAATCAGAAACACTTCAAAATACTAATCCTGTTTTTGAAAATAGTGTATATATTTCACTTTTTGGATTTGTAAAATATGATTCATTTGATAAAAAATATTTTCCGAAAACAGGATGGAACTTTAATTCTGAAATTCGTTCCTATGTTTATTCTTCAGATTACAAAAATAATTTTGAAAGGTTTTCTGTTGCAAAAGCAGATTTTGCTTTTGCACAACCCATTAATAAAAATATTTCATTCAAAATGCAATCCGATGTAGGTTTTGCTATAGGAGAAAGGAGTATACCTTATTTTGATTTCATCTTAGGAGGGTTTGGTTTTCAACAAGTTAATAATATTAAGCCTTTTTTTGGTTATGATTTCTTAAGTTTAGCTGGTGATAGTTATGTGAAATTATTATTCACTGCTGATTATGAAATATTCAAAAAGCATCATTTAAATTTTAATGCAAATTTTGCTAACATTGGTAATAAAATATTTGATAATATTGATACATGGTTTAAAAAACCAGATTATTCAGGGTATTCTTTTGGTTATGGTATGGAAACGGTAATTGGACCAGTTGAAATAAAGCACTCCTGGTCGCCAGAAACAAAAGATCATCACACTTGGTTTTCAGTTGGATTTTGGTTTTAATAAAAAATTACGATATTTGTAATGATGGAAAATTGGTTAGACCTATTAGCACATTTAAAATTCCTCATCAAGAGAAATCCTGAGTGAGTTTTTTTTCGTGCCAATACATTTCAACTTCATTTATTATTGGTACTTCGACATATAACTTATTGTCTAATAAAAACTTAATATAATGCCAATATATCACAAATTGGGAAATATCCCACATAAGCGTCATATTCAATTCCGTAAACCTAACGGAGATTTGTATTATGAGCAACTTTTTGGTACAGTAGGATTTGACGGAATGTCAACGAATATGTATCACGAACACAGACCAACACAAGTAAAGGAAATTAAAAAACAATACAGTGTTGCGCCTAAAATTGCTAAGGCAAATAACATTCAATCCTATCGATTAAGAGGTTTTGAAGTAGCACCACAAGATGATTACTTAGATAGTAGAAAAATCGTTCTTACGAATTCGGATTGTCATATTGTTTTAGCAGCGCCAAGAAAATCTACAACCGATTATTTTTATAAAAACACGGATTCTGATGAAGTAATTTTCATTCACAAAGGAACGGGGAAATTAAGAACCATGTTAGGAAATTTAGATTTCAAATATGGAGATTATTTGGTTGTTCCTAGAGGAATGATTTATAAAATGGATTTTGATACCGAAGATAATCGTTTGTTTATTGTAGAATCACATTCTCCAGTTTACACACCAAAACAATACAGAAACTGGTTCGGACAATTGTTAGAACATTCACCATTTTGTGAAAGAGATATCCGTCGTCCAGAAGAATTAGAAACGTATGACGAAAAAGGCGAATTCGTAATCAAAATCAAAAAGAAAGACGAAATTTTCGAATTGGTTTATGCAACACATCCATTTGACGTAGTGGGTTACGATGGTTATAACTATCCGTATGCTTTTTCAATTCATGATTTTGAACCAATTACAGGAAGAATTCATTTACCACCGCCAATTC
>DIST01000025.1 GCA_002421645.1 Flavobacterium sp. UBA6203 | reverse complement strand
AAAGAATCTAGAGCTATTTATGAGAATATTCTAGAGAATCCTTTTGATTTTACTGTTAAAGAATATATTAATGTTGATTATGATAAACTTCCATTCTGTGAAAGTAAATCAGATCTTGAACATAGATGGAGAAAACAATTAAAATTATCAGCTTTATCTTCTATTACTGATAAACAAAAACTAGAAGAAGATAAGAAGAAAGATGATTCTAAATATGAATTAAAATCATTTGAAACTTTAGAGAAAGAAGTTCGTGAAAATTCATTAAAATCATTGAATGAGTATTTTGATTTTGTAGAGAAGGAGTTAGATAGAGATGATTGGTTTGCTATTTTTTTAAATTCAATAGTAGAGCGCTTTGACCCTCATACTTTTTATTTTTCTCCAGATGATAAAGAGAAATTTGATGTAAGTATGAGCGGGACTTTTCAAGGAATTGGCGCTCGCTTACAAAAGAAAAATGATGCAGTTGAGGTTTCAGAACTTATATCTGGTGGTCCAGCTTGGAGAGGAAAAGAATTAGAAGCAGGAGATTTAATCTTAAAAGTTGGTCAAGGTAAAGAAGAACCATTGGATATAGCTGGGATGCGTTTAGATGATGTGGTAAAAAAAATCAAAGGTCCAAAAGGAACTGAAGTTCGTTTAACAGTTAAAAAAGTTGATGGTACCATCAAAGTTATTTCAATAATTCGAGATGAAGTTGAAACCGAAGAAACTTTTGCAAAATCTAGTATTGTTGAAAAAGCAGGTAAAAAGTATGGTGTTATTTATTTGCCTAAATTTTATATTAGTTTTGAAAATAAAGAAAATCGTGATGCTTTCAAAGATGTGGCTGCTGAAATTGAAAAATTAAAAGCCCAAAATATAGAAGGACTTATCATGGATTTACGTGATAATGGAGGAGGTTCGTTGGAAACCGTAGTTAAAATGGTTGGCTTATTTATTCCAGAAGGTCCTATTGTTCAAGTAAAAGCCCCTGGAAGAAATCCAGAAGTTTTACCTGACAAAGATTCAAGAGTTCAATATGATGGCCCGTTAGTGGTTATGATTAATAATTTTTCTGCTTCAGCATCTGAAATTTTTGCTGCAGCAATTCAAGATTATAAAAGAGGTATCGTTGTGGGAAGTAAGCATTCTTACGGAAAAGGTACAGTTCAAAATGTAATTGATTTAAATCAGTTTATAAGAGGTAATTCATACGGAGATCTAGGAGCTTTGAAAACAACTATTCAGAAGTTTTACAGAATTAATGGAGGTTCTACACAACGTGAAGGAGTAAAAAGTGATATTGTCTTTCCTGATCGTTTTTCCTACCTAGATATGGGTGAACGTGATGAAGAAAGCGCCTTGCCATGGGATAAAATTGCACCTGCAAAATATCAACCGTTAAGTGTTAGTTATGATAATGTGATTGCAAATAGTAAGAAGAGAATTGCATCTAATCCTACATTTAATTTAATTAATGAGAATGCGAAATGGATTTTTGAACGCAAAGATGAAAATGATTTTAGTTTAAATTTGATTGATTTTAAAAAAGAAATAGATCAAACCGATCTTAAAATTAAAAAATTTAAAGTGATTTCTGAATACAAGAATCAATACGTTTTTCATTCATTGCCAGATGAGATTGCTTTGTTTGAAAAGGATACTCTACTTAAACAAAAAAGAGAACGTTGGCATGAAGAAATGCAAAAAGATATTTATCTCGAAGAAACTTTAAATGTGATTTCTGATATGAAATCTTTAACTAAAGGAAAAGGTTTTTACCAAAAATTAAGTATGAATTAATAAAAGCCCCAATTGGGGCTTTTATTATATTCTTCTGGTATACTCGATTTAATAAAACAAATCAAAGGAGGAGGTGTTTTACCATTCATTTACTTTATTTGCATCTAGCTTAATAAAGATAAATAGTAATATTGTAAACGCCCATAAACTTGAACCTCCATAAGAGAAAAAAGGAAGCGGTACACCAATTGTTGGAAACAACTTTATCAACATGGCAATATTTACAAAAAAATGCGTAAATAAATAAGTTGCAACACAATAACCATAAACCCTGCTAAATTTGGTTTTCTGGTTTTCTGCCAAATAAATTATTCTTAAAAAGAGCGCAACAAATAATAAAATTACGGTTAAACTTCCTAAAAACCCCCATTCTTCACCAACAGTTGTAAAAATATAATCGGTATGTTGTTCGGGTACAAAACCACCTTTAGTTTGTGTTCCTTCTAAATATCCTTTTCCAAATAAACCTCCAGATCCAATTGCAATCATCGATTGATTTAGGTTGTAACCTTCTTTTTTCATGTCCACATCATCACCAATCAAAACGTTAATTCGGTCTTTTTGATGGGGCTCTAAAACACTATCGTATACATAACTTACAGAGAAAGCAAATCCAGCCATTACTAAAAAAAGCAATCCATAAACAATAGGATTTCTAGAAATACTTCTATTAAAAATATAATGAATAATCATTATTATAAAAATAACAGCAATTAAATACACAGGCTGTATTACTAATGCTAAAAAGAATAACGCAATGGCAATTATGCCTGAAAAAAAATACCAACTAGGTAATCCTTCTCTGTTTAAAACAAAAATAAGTGAAATAAAAATCATTGCACTTCCTGCATCGGGTTGCATCAAGATTAATAGTACTGGAAGTCCAATTATAGCTAAACCAACTATTTGATGTTTCGTATATTTTAAGTTAATTTGTGAATAGCTCAAGTATTTTGCGAGTAGTAAGGCTGTTGCAGTTTTTACAAATTCAGAAGGCTGAAACCCAAATCCGCCAAATTGATACCAATTGGTTTGTCCTTTTTTGGTTACTCCAAATACAAATAATCCTAATAAAAGAATTATACCAATTCCATAAAACACAAATGATAGTCGTTCAAAAATTTTGGCATCAGTAAATAGAATTATAAAAATCAAAGGAATGGTAAGTCCAATGAAAAGCATTTGCCGTCCATAAATTTGAGTGATATCAAATATTGAAGTTTCCTCTAAAGGTAATGAAGCTGAATAAATAGTCATCCAACCCATAATTACTAATACAATGTAAAGTAATACAGCAATATAGTCTATTCTATTTCCTACACTTTGATTTCTCATTAAGCTTGTTCTTCTTCTTTTTTGGCTTCTCCAATTTCTATATTTGTTTTTTCTATTGAATCTCGAACTTTTGTTGGTTCTGTTCTTCTTTGAAAAATGATATTTTCTATTTTTTGATATTCTGCTTCAAGACTTCCATTTAACATTCTTGTTTCTAAATCTTTTCTTGAAATAGTTCCATTAATGTATTTTTCTAACATTAATGTGGCAATTGGACCAGCCCATGTGGCACCATATCCCGAATTTTCAATAAATACTGCTAAAGCGATTTTAGGGTTATCTCTTGGTGCAAAAGCCACAAAAATAGAGTGGTCTTTTAATTGATAAGTCTTACCAGCAACTCTAATTTTGTTTTCTGCTGTTCCCGTCTTACCACAAATTTTCATTCCCTCTACTCTAAACCCTGCAGCGGTTCCATAATTATATACGTCTTCTAATCCTTGTATTACAGGTTCATAATATTGTTTATCTATAGTGGTATAGTGTTTGGTTACAAATTTTTTGTCGAGTTTTTGGTCTTTGATATTTTTAACAATATGAGGTGTAAAATAATAACCTCTATTAGCAACTGCAGCCATCATATTTGCAAGTTGAATGGGTGACGTTAAAACTTCACCTTGTCCGATAGCATTAGAAATTATGTAAGAACTTCTAATTTTTGCACCGTTATACCATTTTTTATACATTTTAGATGAAGGAACTAATCCTTTGCTTCCGATTGGCATATCGGTTCCTAAAAATTGACCTAACCCAAAACTTTTCACATGGTTTGCCCAATTGTCTACGCTATAATACGAATCTTTATATTTTTCAATGGTTCTTTTGTAAGTGTTTCCAAAATAACTATTACACGATTTGTAAATACCATTATTTAACTGTAAAGTGTGTAATCCACAGTGGCAACCCATGAATCTACCAAAATTTGCACCGTGATTGCAGTAAAAAGTACTTTGCTCATCAATAACTTCTTCTTGTAATCCAATTAAACCAGTAATAATTTTAAACGGAGATCCTGGAGGATATGCAGCCTGAAGCCCTCTGTCATAAAGTGGTTTGGCAATGGAATCATTATATAAAGCAGTATAATTTTTGGAGCGTTGCCTTCCTACAAGCAAAGCAGGGTCGTAGGTTGGTGCGGAAACTAAAGCTAAAATTTCACCTGTTTTGGGTTCAATAGCAACAATTCCACCTCTTTTATTAACCATTAATTCGGTTCCATATTTTTGAAGCTCATAATCAATAGTCAAAGTCAAATCTTTTCCTTGTTGTGCAATGGTATCAAATTCTCCATTTTTATAAGGGCCAATAATTTTATTGTGTTTATCGCGAAGTAAATATTTAACTCCTTTTATGCCCCTTAAAGCTTCCTCGTATTGTTGCTCAACACCTTGTTTTCCTATTAAATCGCCACTATTGTAGTATTTGTTTTTTTTAAGAATACCTTCGTTAACTTGATTGATAAATCCAAAAATATTTGCACCAAAGTTGACTTGGTAGTCCCTAAGAGAGCGTTTTTGTGTGTAAAATCCTTCAAATTTTCGTTCTTTTTCTTGAAAAGCTGCATATTCTGCTTTGTTCAATTGAGACAAGAAAACCGAAGGTAACATTGGACTATAAACTCTAGCCTTTTCTACTTTTTTTATAAATTCAGCTTTTGTTATATGTAATAGTGAACAAAATTCAGTTGTGTCAATATCTTTAATTTCTCGAGGTACAACCATAATATCGTATGATGGTTGATTAGCAACTAATAACTTACCATTTCTGTCGTAGATATAGCCTCGTTCCGGAAAATCAAATACTTTTTTTATGGCATTGTTTTCGGATTTCAGTTTTAAAGTTTCATCAATTACCTGAAGGTAAAAAATTCGAGCAATCAGAATTATTGATGTAACAATGATTACGGCAGGTAATATTACTTTTCTCATCGCTTACTTGGCTTAATGATATAAATGATTAGTAAACAAATAGTAAACGTAAATAGTGTACCAAAAAGTGTACGTGTCAAAATAGTGAAAATTAAATCAAATCGGAAATATTCAAAAAAGAATAAAATAAAATGATGAACAAAGATGGCTAATAAAAGTAATGTGATTCGCTCTGGAGAAATTTTATCTGCGATTTTTACAGTCTGATATTCGTAACTTAATCCAAAAGCAAATTTAAACAATGATGGCCTTATGAAAGCCAAAATTAAAGAAGCCATTGTGTGAATTCCTCCCGAATTGCAAAACATATCCAAAAAAATACCCATAGCAAAACTTGCCATAAGCAAAATATTTTTATTGCTGTTTACTGGATATAATAAAATAAATAGAACGTAGGGATAAGGATTCAAATACCCTAACAAATTAATATTATTGAATATTAAAAGTTGTAAGAGTAAAAAAACTACAAATCGGATTGTATTTAAAACGCTATTGTTCACTTATTTTTTTGGTGCTGTAGTTAATGTTTCTAGTTGTCTTTTTTCTTTTTTTCTTTTATTTTCAATAACATAAACATAACCTAGAGCTGTCATGTCATTAAATAATCGAATATTAATTGTATAGTAATTGGTTTTCTTGTCAATAAATATTTTATCAATTTTTCCTATTGGAATATTTTCTGGAAAAATATCTGAATTACCTCCCGTTACAATTGAGTCGCCATGTTTTAGAGAGGCTAATCTAGGCACATCTATTAATTGTGCAAAACCAGCATTGGTTCCGTCCCAAATTAAAGACCCAAAATGATTTGAGTTTTTAATTTTAGCATTAATTTTAGACTTTGTGTTCAATACACTTTGAATGGTAGAAAAATTTGCCGAGGTTTTTTCAATAATTCCAATAACACCTCTATCGTTTACAACTCCCATATCTACTTCAATTCCTGAATTTGTTCCCGAATTTATGGTGATGTAATTTTCTCTGGTATTAAAAGAATTTTTTACCACTTTAGAAACTACCACATTGTAATTGTTTAAGTCGTTTCTAAATAGTGTTTTAGAAGTTAAAATCGTATCTTTTTTATTGAAAAGCAATTGTTTAAGCAAAGCATTTTCGGTTGCTAAATCTTTGTTTTTTTGTTTTAAACTAAAGTATTCGTTTACTTCATTAACTTTTTCATAGTAGGCTCCCGTTACTGCATTAGCCGAATTTACATACTCACTGCGGTGATACGAATGCGATTTTATTACCAAAGAAAATGAGAAGCCCAAAAGCAGCAAAAACAGCAATCGATGGCTGTTTTTTATGATAAAATTAATTATTTGCTGCATGAACTATCTTTTATTTAATCAGAATTCCTTTGTATTTGTTTATGTTTTTAAGCGCCATTCCCGTTCCTCTTACTACGGCTCTTAATGGGTCTTCGGCAATATAAACCGGTAAATCTGTTTTTGATGATATTCGTTTGTCTAATCCTCTTAACATTGAACCTCCACCTGCTAAATAGATACCTGTGTTGTAAATATCTGCTGCTAATTCTGGTGGTGTTTGCGATAATGTTTCCATTACGGCATCTTCAATACGTTGAATGGATTTGTCTAATGCTTTTGCAATCTCACGGTACGAAACATCAACTTGTTTTGGTTTACCTGTTAATAAATCTCGTCCTTGAACTGACATATCTTCTGGAGCACTATCTAAATCTTCTGTTGCTGCTCCAATTTGAATTTTTACTTTTTCAGCAGTGGTTTCTCCAACAAATAAATTGTGTTGTGTTCTCATGTAGTACACAATATCATTTGTGAAAACGTCTCCCGCAATTTTAACCGATTTATCACAAACAATTCCGCCTAAAGCGATAACCGCAATTTCTGTTGTACCACCTCCGATATCTACAATCATATTTCCTTTTGGTTGCATAATATCTAAACCGATACCTATTGCTGCTGCCATAGGTTCGTGAATCAAATACACTTCTTTACCATTAACACGCTCAGCCGATTCTTTTACAGCACGCATCTCTACTTCTGTAATTCCTGAAGGAATACAAATTATCATACGAAGTGCTGGTGTAAACAATTTTTTCTTTAGTGCTGGAATACTTTTGATAAACATTTTTATCATTTGTTCCGATGCGTCAAAATCAGCAATAACCCCATCTTTCAAAGGACGAATGGTCTTAATGTTTTCATGCGTTTTACCTTGCATCATATTGGCCTCTTTACCTACAGCAATAATTTTGCCAGTAATTCGGTCTCTTGCAACGATAGATGGACTATCAATCACGACTTTGTCGTTATGAATGATTAAAGTATTTGCGGTACCAAGGTCGATTGCGATATCCTCGGTCATGAAATCAAAAAATCCCATATTTTTGAGAAGGGTTTAGCGGTTTTTCTATAATTGTATTCAACTCGCAAAATTATAAAAATAATCTGGAATATATACAAATAAAAAGCGCATTAAATAAAATATTTTAATGCGCTTGTAAAATAGGGATTGTAAGTGAAATTTTAATGTTTGAAATGGCGAATTCCAGTGAATACCATTGCCATATTATTTTCATTACAATAATTAATACTTAATTCGTCTTTTATTGAACCTCCTGGTTGAATCACAGCAGTAATTCCAGCTTTATTTGCGATTTCAACACAGTCTGGGAATGGGAAGAACGCATCACTTGCCATAACCGCACCTGTTAAATCAAATTCAAATGAAGTGGCTTTTTCAATGGCATGACGTAAAGCGTCAACTCTTGAAGTTTGTCCCGTTCCTGAAGCACATAATTGTTTGTTCTTAGCAAATACAATTGTGTTTGATTTTGTGTGTTTACAGATTTTTGAAGCAAATAATAAATCTTCAATCTCTTCTGCTGTAGGAACTGCTGTTGTAACTGTTTTTAAATGATCTTTAGAATCAGTAACATTGTCTTTATCTTGAACTAAAACTCCGTTTAAACAAGTTCTTACGGTTGTTTGAGGTAATTCAACATCGTTTTGGATTAAGATGATTCGGTTTTTCTTTTCTTCCAAAATATCTATCGCTTCTTGGTCATATGCTGGAGCAATTACTACTTCGCAAAACAATTGGTTGATTTCGTTAGCCGTAGCTACATCAATTTTTCCATTCGCAATTAAAACTCCTCCAAAAGCCGAAGTTGGGTCGCCTGCTAAAGCATCTAAATATGCTTCTTTCATTGTATTTCTGGTTGCTAAACCGCAAGCATTATTGTGTTTTAAAATCGCAAAAGTTGGATTGTCATTTTTGAATTCGTTCATTAAATTTACTGCTGCATCAACGTCTAATAAATTGTTGTAAGACAATTCTTTTCCGTGAACTTTGGTAAACATTTTATCGAAATCGCCATAGAAAAATCCTTTTTGATGTGGATTTTCGCCATAACGTAATACATTTCCGTTTTGCTCGCTGATTTTTAAAACAGGTTCTTCAAACGTTTGGTTGAAGTAGTTAAAAATCGCCGAATCATAATGCGAAGAAACATTAAAAGCTCTTGAAGCCAATAATTTTCTGTTTTCTAAAGTGGTAGCGCCATTATTTTCTGTGTAGAAATTCAAAAATGGTGCATATTGCTCAACTGAAGGAACAATTACTGTGTCTTTGAAGTTTTTAGCAGCGGCTCTGATTAACGAAATTCCACCGATGTCAATTTTCTCAATAATATCTTGTTCGCTAGCGCCAGAAGCAACGGTTTTTTCAAACGGATACAAATCTACAATCACTAAATCGATTTGCGGAATATTGAATTCTTTCATTTGCTCCACATCATCAGCATGGTCTTGACGGTTTAAAATACCCCCGAAGATTTTTGGATGTAAGGTTTTTACTCTTCCACCTAAAATTTCAGGGAAAGCAGTAATATCTTCTACAGCAACTACCGGAATGCCTAAATCTTTGATAAAAGTTTCGGTTCCGCCCGTAGAATAAATCGTTACATTGTTTTGGTGAAGCGCTTTAACAATAGGTTCTAAACCGTTTTTGTCAAATACAGAAATCAATGCCGAAGCAATTTTTTTTGTTGTGTTCATGGTGTTGTGTTGTTGTGTCTGAATAAGTCTCAGATAAGTGTTGTTGTTTTATTCCGCTACGCTCCATACAGTTCGGCTCGCCTCGGGTTCGTGGTGCAAAAGTAGTTATACTTCTTAAAATAGTCAAACTTTATTGGAAGGGATTTTTAAAAAAAGAAAACCACTTAAAAAGTGGCTTCTTAATTTATTTTTGAAAATATTGCATTGTGAAATCAAGGAGTTGTTTCTTAATCGCAACAATACTATCAATCCCATTAACTTCGTATTTTAATCCATTAAGTTCAATGAAATATTTGTTTTTTGAACTAGTTATTTTACAAATAATTTTTTTATTATTGTCATCAACTAGGATATTAAAACTATTTTTTTGGTCTCTATATGAAATTCTATCAGCATCAATTTCTTTTTTATGAATAAGAATCGTTTTTATTGCATGATAAATTTTCAATTCTTCTGCAGTAGTTATGATAACATTGCCATTTTTAGATTCTTCTTCAATCACTTTTGGAAGAGCATTTTGAATTGAATTTGAGTTTATTAAATTCCTCAATTTACTTTTTACAGTATCAGTCATTCTTTTACCATGCATTCTATTAAAAATTGCTTTGATAAAGTCGTCAGATGGATCTGATAATTCAGTTGCGAAAGCTTCGTTGAAACCTTGTAAAAAGTAAAATTCTGAAGCTTCTTCTAATAATTCCTTAATATCAATATTGTTTCTGTGGAATTTCGAAAGATTTTCAAAAAGCGAATCATTTAATTCTGAAAAATCTAATACAAGGAATGGTGTTACGTTAAGATTTGTTTCTTTGTTTGATTCGTCAGGACAATAAAATCTCCATTCTATTCCATTTGTTAAAATTCCAAGTTTTGAACTTGGCGTGTTAATGAAATAACCATTTAATTGAGATGCTTCTTTATCGGTTAAATTTTTCCCATATTTTTTACATTCAACTAAGATTTCTGGATTTTTACCTTTTATAATTAATCCAATATCTGCCTTGTCGTTCTTTTGTCCCCAACCTGCATTTATTTCTGTTAACATATCATCTAATCTGCTGTAGCCTAATATTTCGATGATTGGTTCAATAAGATATTGCCTTGTTTGAGCTTCATTTGTACATTTCTCTTCAAGTTTTGAAAAATCAAATTTAGTTAGTGATTTTTTAATAACTGTAACAAATTGTTTGTTGATTGGCATAGTGAGATTTTTTATAGTTTGATATCAAAGTTAATTATTTTTTTAAATAAGAAAATACGTATTCCCGTAAAAAGTGAAAATTATAGATTTCCTCTAATATAAATAAATTCCCTCCAACTGTAACATTTTACCTCGTTGCTCTACTTATTAGTAATAGCTCAGTATTATGCTTTTATATTTACGATTACTTTCAGAAAGTTTCAGTTTTGCCATCAATGCGTTGCGCAACAATAAATTGCGTACACTTTTGTCGTTGTTAGGCGTTACCATTGGTATTTTTTCCATTATTGCGGTATTGGCTGCGGTAGATTCTATGGATAAAAAAATCAAGGAAGACTTGAGTGATATGGATATGAATACGATTTATCTAATTCGTTTTTCATTCGGGCCATCTGAAGTGCCAAGATGGAAACGGGAGCAATTTCCAGATGTTTCTTATGAAGAATATGAATATTTAAGACGTAATGTAAATGGAATTGATAAAATGTCATTCAATTTGTTTACTCGTAATGAAAGCATTAAATATGATTCAAAAACCGTTAATTCTATTCGTGTTAAACCTTCAACCGAAGAATTTTTTGATATCGAACCGGTTAAGATTGATAAAGGGCGTTTGTTTAACGAATCAGAATCTAATTCAGGAAGCCCAGTTATTGTAATTGGAAGTGAAGTAGCTACAGGCTTGTTTGAAAATAGTGATCCTATTGGTAAAAAGGTACGTTTATATGGACAACGTTTTACCGTAATTGGTGTTTTGAAAAAACAAGGTCAAGGTATGTTTGGAGATAGTAATGACGTAGCCGTATTTTTTCCGGTAAATTTCTTAAGAAAAATGTATGGCGATAACAGTAAAGCGTTAACTCCAGCTATGTTAATTAAGCCTGAAAAAGGAATTGATATTGAAGAGTTTAAAGCGGAATTGCGTCAGAAATTAAGAAGTTTTAGAGGTTTAAAAACAGGAGAAATTGATAATTTCTTTTTAAACGTACTTTCTGGATTTACTGATTTTATTGATAATATCATTGGGCAAATGAACATGATTGGTTGGATTATCAGTGCGTTTTCGCTTTTAGTGGGAGGTTTTGGGATTGCTAATATCATGTTCGTATCGGTAAAAGAACGTACCAACTTAATCGGAATTCAAAAAGCTCTTGGGGCTAAAAATAAATTCATTTTGTTTCAATTCTTGTTTGAAGCTGTTATTTTGTCTTTAATTGGCGGAATAGTAGGTATGTTTTTAGTTTGGGTAATAGCTTTAATTTTGTCTTCAGCATTGGATTTTGAATTTGTATTGAGTGCAGCCAATATGTTATTAGGTTCTGGATTAGCAGCATTAATTGGATTAATTTCTGGGATTATTCCTGCAATTTCTGCTTCCAAATTAGATCCTGTTGAAGCAATCAGAAGTGGAATGTAATTTTTACTATATTTGGAAATTAATTTCCCAAATTGAAAAAGCAAATCATTAGTTTATTTCTGCTATTTATGTTAATAGCACCTGCTGTTGTAACTTACACTTGGTTACAGCAAAGAAAGCGTGCTGTTAAAAAAGAGGTAAAATGGAAAATGATTGCTGGCATAGACAAAAGTGAATTAGTCCTTTTAAAATTTTCAAAATCGGAAACGACATCTAAATTGAAATGGAAACATTCGAAAGAGTTTGAATTCAATAATCAAATGTATGATATTGTTGATAAAGTGATTTCGAAAGATTCTGTTCAGTATTGGTGCTGGTGGGATTTTAAAGAAACAAAATTAAACAGACAATTAGATAATCTTTTGGCTGGCATTTATCAGCACGATTCTAAATCCAAAGAGCAGCAAGATTTACTTTATAAATTTTACAAATCGATTTATTTTCAACCTGTTTTTTCATGGTACCCTTTTATAGATAAAAACCGTACAATCAAAGTTAATGTGTATGCTGGTTTTTATCAATCAAAGTTTTTAATTGTAGATTCTCCACCGCCTAATATTTATTCTTAATTTATTATTAATAGGGATGCTTTTGAAAAGTAATCTCATATTTACATATTTAAATAAGAATAAATAATCCATAAAAATGAAAAAAAATATTTTTTATGCTGTTCTGTTATTGCCTTTTTTAGGGTTTTCACAAACGGCACAAGATACCACAGCTACTGAATTGAGTGAGGTGGTAATTTCAAATAAAGTTCCTAAAAAATACACACAATTACCCAATCAGGTTGAGGTAATTACAGCTAAGCAAATTGATTTTCAAAACTTTCAAAGTACGGCTGAAATGCTTTCTAATTCTGGCGCGTTGTTTGTGCAAAAATCACAACAGGGTGGAGGAAGTCCAGTAATTAGAGGTTTTGAAGCAAGTAGAGTATTGCTTACTGTAGATGGTGTGAGAATGAATAACCTTATTTTTAGAGCAGGGCATCTTCAAAACGTAATCACAGTTGATGAAAATATGTTAGAAAGCGTGGGTGTTTTCTATGGTCCTTCTTCTACTTTATTTGGTAGTGACGCACTTGGTGGTTCAGTTGCAATGACAACTAAGAATGCTAAGTTTTTAGACCAAACACATAACAAATTTACGGGAGGTATTAATACCCGATACAGTAGTGTAAATGAAGAAAAATCAGTGGCATTACACTTAAATTATGCTACATCTAATTTTGCATCGTTAACCTTTTTCTCCTTTAATGATTTTGGTGATTTAAAAATGGGTAAAGAGAAGAATCATAATGGAGATTATTTTGGGGAAAGACCTAATTATGTTTCTACAGTTAATGGTGTAGATCAACTGAACGTTAATAGCGATAAATATACGCAAGTAGGTTCGGCTTATAAGCAGTATAATTTCATGCAGAAATTTGCCTATAAGACAAATTCAGGATATTTACATGGTTTGAATGTGCAGTATTCAACAACATCAGATATCAATCGATATGATAGATTAACAGAAAAAACAAGTTCTGGATTAAAATTTGCTGAATGGTATTATGGACCTCAAGAAAGATTGTTAGCTATTTATTCGTTGCAAAAAGAGAAAGCATTTTTAAATAGCGATTTGAAAGTAAATGTTGCTTATCAGAATGTAAAAGAGAGTCGTCATAATAGGAGATTTAATAACTACAACTTACAACACAATGAAGAAAATGTAGATATGTTTTCGGTGTCGTTAGATTTGGATAAGAAATTCACTAAAGGAGAATTGTTTTATGGTTTTGAATCGTATTATGAAACGTTAAAATCAACGGGTTATGCTAATAATATAAATACAGGGGTTGTAACTAACATTAATACACGTTATCCAAATGGAGATAACAATATGATGCGTAACGATTTCTATGTTTCTTATAACGAAAAGATGTCGGAAAAAACATTTTGGAATGTAGGAGCAAGAGCTGGGTATACCTCATTAAAAAGTACAATTGCTGATAATTCAGTTTTTGCATTACCATTTGATGAAATTTCTCAAGGTAATTTTACGTATAGTGGTACGTTAGGAATTACGCATAATACCTCAAAAAACTTTGCTTTGAAAGCGAATGTAGCAACTGGATTTAGAGCACCAAATATTGATGATTTGGCAAAAGTCTTTGAATCTGTTCCGGGGTCATCTAGTGCTTTAGGTACATTAATTGTTCCCAATGAAGATTTAAAACCTGAAAAAACCATAACAGGGGATTTAGGAATTGTAGTTCAATCGGATTCTAAAAAAATAAAATTAGAAAGTACTTACTTTTATACCCGATTATATGATGCCATTGTAACGGATGATTTTACATATAATGGACAAAGTATTGTAAATTATAATGGGTTTGACGCTCAAGTAAAAGCCAATCAAAATAAAGGAAAGGCTTTTGTAACCGGATTTTCTACAAATGTTAGTGCTTACATTGTGCCTGATTTATTGTTTAGTGCTAATTTCAATTACACATTGGGTAGAGTAGTAGAAGAAGGTTCTCAAAGACCATTAGATCATATTGCGCCTTATTTTGGAAAAGTAGGATTAACATATACTTACAACAAACTTAATTTTGAAGGTTATATGTTGTATAATGGCAAAAAAGATATCAGCGATTATTCTACAAGTGGTGAGGATAATGCACAATATGCACCAGCAAATGGTATGCCTGCTTGGGAGACTTATAATTTTAAAGCAGGTTTTCAAGTATTAAATGGAGGAACTCTTTTTGCAGGTGTTGAAAATATTTTAGATACACAATACAGAGTTTTTGCATCAGGAATTAACGCTCCGGGTAGAAATATTTATGGTGGAATTAAATATACTTTCTAAGAAAAGGAAGTAAAAATAAAATCCCGATAGTTTTGAAAGCTATCGGGATTTTTTGTTTTTATCTTATTGGTTGATTTTGAATCAAATCTAAGTACAAGTTAATTTTGTTTTTCAAATCTTTTCTGTGAGCAATGAAATCTAAGAAACCATGCTCTAATAAGAATTCTGATGTTTGAAAACCTTCTGGTAAATCTTTACCTGTAGTGTCTTTTACAACACGAGGTCCTGCGAAACCAATTAATGCTCCAGGTTCACCAATATTGATATCTCCAAGCATTGCATAAGAAGCAGTAGTTCCTCCAGTTGTTGGATCTGTACATAATGAAATGTAAGGAATTCTCTCTTCTGCTAATTGCGCTAATTTTGCTGAGGTTTTTGCTAACTGCATCAATGAAAAAGCAGCTTCCATCATACGAGCTCCACCTGATTTAGAAATCAAAACAAATGGAATTTTGTGTTTGATGGAATAATCAATTGCTCTAGCAATTTTTTCACCTACAACTGCTCCCATAGAACCGCCAATGAAAGCAAAGTCCATACAAGAAACTACTAAGTCTTTTCCTTTTGATTTTCCAACACCTGTACGAATAGCATCTTTAAGTTTGGTTTTATCCATTACATCTTTTAAACGATCGCTGTATTTTTTAGTGTCTTCAAATTTTAACGGGTCTTTTGAAGTTAAATTTGCATCTAGTTCTTTGAACTCGTTATTGTCAAATAAAATTTCAAAATATTCTTTACTACCAATTCGTACATGATAATCATCCTCTGGACTTACCCATAAGTTTCTCGCTAATTCGTCTTGATCAACGATTTTTCCTGTAGGCGATTTATACCATAACCCTTTTGGTACGTCTTTTTTAGCTTCTGTAGGAGTTGTAATTCCTTTTTCTTTTCTTTTAAACCAAGCCATAATTAAGTTAGAAGTTAGAAGTTAGAAGTTGGAAGGAAGACCTTAACTTTATCTAATTTCAATTAATAATAAATTTTCAAACTTCGTACTTTATACCTCGTACTTCGTACTTTGTAATTATAAAGTATTCACGTTATTTAAATCGGCAAAAGCTTGTTCTAAACGTTTGTTGAACGTAACTTCTCCTTCACGAACCCATTTTCTAGGATCGTAGTGTTTTTTGTTTGGACTGTCAGCTCCTTCTGGACTTCCGATTTGTGTTCTTAAATAATCAATTTTACCTACCATATAATCGCGAATTCCTTCTGTGAAAGCAAATTGTAAATCTGTATCAATGTTCATTTTAATTACTCCGTAAGAAATAGCTTCTCTAATTTCTTCTAAAGTAGAACCAGAACCTCCGTGGAAAACAAAATCAACTGGGTTATTTCCAGTGTTGAATTTATTTTGAACGTATTCTTGTGAATTTTTAAGGATTTTTGGAGTTAATTTAACATTTCCTGGTTTGTAAACGCCATGAACATTTCCAAAAGAAGCAGCAATAGTGAATCTTGGGCTTACTTTCATTAATTCCTCATAAGCATAAGCAACTTCATCAGGTTGTGTGTATAATTTTGAACTATCCACATCTGAATTGTCAACACCATCTTCTTCACCACCAGTAATTCCTAACTCGATTTCTAAAGTCATCCCCATTTTACTCATTCTTTCTAAATATTTTTTAGAAATTTCTAAGTTTTCTTCAATAGGTTCTTCTGATAAATCAATCATGTGAGAACTGAATAATGGTTTTCCAGTTTCAGCAAAATGTTTTTCAGATGCATCTAATAAACCATCAATCCATGGTAAAAGATTTTTTGCACAGTGGTCAGTATGTAAAATAACTGTAGCACCATAAGCTTCAGCTAAAGTGTGTATATGTTTTGCACCAGCAACCGCTCCTAAAATAGCCGATTTTTGGTTTTCGTTTGATAATCCTTTTCCAGCGTTAAATTGCGCACCACCATTAGAAAATTGAATAATAACAGGGGCATTTAATTTTGCTGCAGTTTCTAAAACGCCATTAATTGTACTAGAACCTACAACATTAACAGCAGGTAATGCAAATCCTTTTTGTTTTGCATAGTTGAATATTTCTTGAACTTGATCTCCGGTAGCAACACCCGGTTTAATATTGTGACTCATAGTTGTTTGTTTTTGGTTATAGTTTGCAAAAATAATAATTTAAAAAATTAGAACGGATAATTAATTCCAAAATTTAGCACTGTTTTGCCAAAGTTGATTCCTTTTAACCATCGTTCTCCTAATTCTCTGCCAGGGTCATAAGCTTTGTATCCTAGGTCTAGTCTGAAAACAAAGAAGTCAAAATCATATCTAAAACCTATTCCAGTTCCCACAGCCAAGTCTTCTAATGAATTTAAACCATTAAAGGTGTATTCTTTATTTGTTACATTATCAAATATATTCCAGATGTTTCCAATATCTGTAAAAAAGGCGCTATAGAAATTTCCGCCCACTCTAAAACGATATTCTAAACTGTAGGCTAATTTTAGGTTTGCTTCATTGAAGTCATTTATTCCGCCACTACGACCTGGCCCTAAACTATAAGCTTGCCAACCTCGGTTATCATTAGAACCACCAGAAAAATAACTTCTGGAAAATGGAATTGATTGCCCGTTTCCATATGGGACTGCTAAGCCAGCAAATGCTCTCATGGCTAGGGTGTTTTTCTTGCCAAAATCCCAATGTTTAATAAAGTCTACTTCACCTTTTATGTATTGTGAATATTCAATTCCAAACATTGTTTTGTTTCCATTAGCACTTAAGGGTTCGTTTTTTGTGTTGGCAAATAATGAAAGCAAATTACCAGCCGATTCTATTTTAGTTCTAATAGAATAAAAATTATTATCAAGCAAATTGGCTTTAGTGTTTTTGAAAAAAGTTATACTAGAAGAAACAATCAAATTGTTTTCAATTAAACGAAGTCTTCTTTCTCCAATACTTCTTATAATTTTATAGTTGTTATCATCTGAGGGAAATGTTATTACCCCGTTTTCAACATCATTAATAAAATCAACAGCTCCTTGTGTAGTTAGATTATTATTATCATCCAAGTAATCTGGATCTACATTGTAAAGCTGAGCCAAATTATTTAAGGTGTTGTATGATGATGTGTATACATTAAAATAATTTTCAGGATTTAAATTCTTGATGAATTGAATGTTTAATAAATCAAAACGTATTGTATTTCCTTGCTTTGGTGCCCAATTGTAATAAAAAATTCCAGTTAAGTTTTCTTTGTCTAGCCCAATATTTCTTTGACTGGTTAAACCAATCGTTGCAGTAGTAGTGGGAAGCATTTCTTTTTTTATAATCTTACGAGTATTTAATGGAAATACAATTCTGGGGAAACTCAGCTTTCCTTCTAAACCATATTCTGAGATGTTAAAAAACACGTTATTTGGATTAGCCAAATCTCTTGAAGATCCAATGTTTCCTTTAGTAGACAATTCGAAAGTTTCTGCTCTTTTAAAAAGATTTCGCCAAGTGAAAGCCATTCTTCCACTGATTCCAAATTGTTGAATGTCTGAAGTAGTAACATCTATAGAGGGTTGCCAAACATATTTAGGTTTACTCATTAAATAAATGTTTGCTATAAGTGAACTATTTGTGCTATCAGCCGGATCCTCAATGTATTCAATATTGGGATAATTAAATACTTTTAGATTACTTAGTGATTTTGAAGTTAATGTTCGGTCATTATCACTAAATAGTTTTCCTTTTTCAATAAAAATGGCATTTGTTATTGCCTTTGGTTTGTATTTCAATTTACCAGCACTGTAAATATTGAAATTTCTATAGGTTACACTATCATTAAATTGATTTCGTTCTTTTTTTGAAGTATTGTTTGTAAATATATTAACTTGAGTTATTTTGTATACACCAAAAGGTTTTTTAATTAGTGTATCTCCTTTTTTTACTAATCGGTCTTCAATTTTTAAGTTTACTTTTATTTTTTGTATTGAATCATCAATAATAGCATCATATTTTATGTTGCTTTCTTGAAAATGATAAACACCATTATTTCTAAGATATTGGGTAATTCTTTTTCTTTCATTATCGAAGTTTGAAAAATTATATTGTTCTCCCTTTTTTATGAAGGATTTTTTAGCTTCTAATGCGTATAAACTATCCACTATAGGGGTTTCTATAAATTTAGAAATGGAGTCAATAAAATAAGGCTTACCTGTGTTTACTTTGTAAGATATCTTCCCTTTTTTCTTATCAATTGAATCGATGGAAAGCGTTACTTTATTTCTGATAAAACCGTTGTTGTAATAAAATCCACTTAATCGATCTTTTGAACGTTGCGCCTTTTTTTCATCAATAATTACAGGTACTTCCCCTGTTTCTTTTATAAATTTTGACAATCCACTTACAAAAAAAGATTTCCCTAAACGTTCCACTTGTTTTGCAGATAAGAAACGATTAAGTCTTTTTATACGATTTGGTTTTTTATTTAGCCAAGCTTGATATGACGAATCTGGATTTGGTTTTGCAATATTATAAAGAGTTA
>DIST01000057.1 GCA_002421645.1 Flavobacterium sp. UBA6203 | reverse complement strand
TCAAAGAAAACAAAATTGTAGAAGTAGGAACCAATGTTGTAATTCCAAAAGGAACCAACATAATTGATGCTACAGGAAAAACAATTTATCCTTCATTCATCGAATTGTATAGTGAATTCGGAATTAACAAGCCTACTCCAAGACCAAATGGTAACTTCACTCCTCAATACGACACCAATCGTGAAGGGTATTATTGGAACGACCACATCAAACCAGAATACAATGCGTATGAAAACTTAAGCTACGATTCAAAAGCAGCAGGAAATTTAAGAGAAGCTGGTTTTGGAACGGTTTTAAGTCACCATAATGACGGTGTTATTGCTGGAACCGGTTTACTTTGGACCTTAAACGACTTTGGTACTAACGCTGATAGAATTGTAAAAGACAAAATTTCACAACATTTTACATTCAGCATAAGTAAATTTACTAAACAAAGTTATCCTTCTTCTATGATGGGAAGTATGGCTTTAATTCGTCAAGTATTCCATGATGCAAAATGGTATGCACAAGGAAATGCAACCAATAAAGACTTATCTTTAGAAGCTTTCAATGCTAACAAATCTTTATTGCAAATCTTCAATGCTGGTGATAAATTAAATGCATTAAGAGCAGATAAATTAGGAGATGAATTCGGAGTAAAATATCTAATTAAAGGAAGTGGAAACGAATTTGAACGCATCGATGAAATTAAAAAATCAGGAGCTACTTTTATTATTCCATTGAATTTTCCAGACGCTTATGATGTTTCTGACCCCTATTTAGCGCAACAAGTAAGCTTGAGCGATATGAAATTTTGGAATCAAGCACCATTCAACTTGAAAATTTTGGCTGAGAATAATGTACCTTTTGTACTTTCAACAGCTGATTTAAAAGAAACAAAATCGTTCTTATCAAACTTAAGAAAAGCCATTTTATATGGTTTACCAAAAGACAAAGCGTTATTAGCCTTAACAGAAAATCCTGCGAAATTGGTCAATCAATTTGATAAAGTAGGTTCTATTTCAAAAGGAAAATTAGCGAACTTCATCATCGTTTCAGGTGATATTTTTGAAGACAAAAGCAACATCTTAGAAAACTGGGTGCAAGGAAATCGAAACATCATTGATAAAATCAATCCAACTGATATAAGAGGAACTTATGATTTAGTGTTTGATAACCATAAATTTGAACTAAAAATCGAAGGCGAAACTTCAAAATTTGAAGCAAAGGCGGTTAAAGACAGTATCAACTTTGGAACAAAAATTCAGTTCAATGATCCTTGGGTAAATTTAGTAATCAAAAACCAAGATACTACAAAAGCGAACTTCGTTAGACTTTCAGGAACATTTGTAAAAGATATGATGCAAGGAAAAGCTGTTTTAGAAAACGGAAACGAAACTTCTTGGACAGCTGCAAAAAGAGTAACTGAAGTTAAAGAGGATAAAAAGAAAGACGACAAAAAAGACGAACCAAAAGTTCCTTCAATGTATGCTGTAACGTATCCAAATATTTCGTTTGGAACGACTGAAAAACCAAAACAAGAAACTATTCTATTTAAAAACACAACGGTTTGGACTGGTGAAAAAGAAGGAATTCTAAAAGAAACCGATGTTTTAATTCAGAACGGTAAAATTGTAAAAATTGGTAAAAACTTACCATCAACTGGAGCAAAAGTAGTTGATGGAACTGGAAAACATTTAACTGCTGGAATTATTGATGAACATTCGCACATTGCCATTTCAAACGGTGTAAACGAAGGCGGACAAAATTCATCAGCAGAAGTTACCATTGAAGATGTAGTAAATTCAGACGATATTAATATTTACAGAAACTTAGCGGGTGGAGTTACTTCGGCTAACTTATTACATGGTTCGGCAAATCCAATTGGTGGTCGTGCAGCATTCATCAAATTAAAATGGGGTTATGCTCCTGATGAAATGTTAGTAAAAGATGCTCCAAAATACATCAAATTTGCTTTAGGTGAAAATGTAAAACAATCGAATTGGGGTGATTTTTCAAGAAACCGTTTCCCGCAATCTCGTATGGGAGTTGAACAAGTTTATGAGGATTATTTCACAAGAGCTATCGAATACAAAAACGAATGGGATACTTACAAATCAGGTAAGAATAAAAAAATGCCAAGATTTGATATCGAAATGGAAGTTTTAGGCGAAATTTTAGCTAAAAAACGTTTCATCACGTGTCACTCTTACGTACAATCAGAAATCAATATGTTGATGAAATTAGCGGAACGTTATGGATTCAAAATTCAAACGTTTACACACATTTTAGAAGGATATAAATTAGCTGATAAAATGTCGGCTCATGGTGTTGCTGGTTCAACATTTGCAGATTGGTGGGCTTATAAATATGAAGTTAACGATGCCATTCCATACAATGCATCGATTATGATGAACGAAGGCGTAAAAGTTTCTATCAATTCTGATGATGCTGAAATGTCACGTCGTTTGAATCAAGAAGCTGCTAAAACGGTTAAATACGGTAACGTCACGGAAGAAGAAGCTTGGAATTTCGTAACCTTAAATCCAGCCAAAATTCTTCAAGTAGATAATAAAGTAGGAAGTATCAAAGTGGGTAAAGATGCCGATGTGGTACTTTGGTCAGATAGTCCATTATCAATCTACACAAGAGCAGAAAAAACGTTAGTAGACGGAATCATTTTCTACGATTTAGAAAAAGAAAAAGAGACTTTAGCATTGATTCAAAAAGAACGTGCTGAGCTAATCAATTTCATGTTAGACGCTAAAAACAAAGGAATGAAAACGCAATTACCTAAGAAAAAAGAAAACGGTCACTACCACTGTGATACTTTAGGTGAATATTGCAAAGAGTCTCACTACAAATATAATTAGTCAAAACGTTTAATTTCTAACGAAAAAGTAAAACAATAGATTTCATTCGAACAATTGTCCCCTTGAGGGGACTTTAGGGGTGTAAAAATGTTCATGAAAAATAAAATCATACCATATAAGTCACATTTAAAAGATTTTGCAAGAGAGCTATGAATACGACAGATTTAGACAAGGTGAATTAGAAAAATTAGGTGTTCATTTTTTAAGATTTAATGATAATGATGTAAAACAAAATTTATTTTCCGTTTTACTTTCATTGGAACAAGAAATTGAAAGATTAAAAACACCCCTAAAGTCCCCTCAAGGGGACAATCCTTCTAATTAAGTTTAGAGTTATACTTAGTTAGTTTTACTATTTTAATAAAATTAAAAAGATATATAAATGAAAAAAATAACATTCATTCTTTGTATTATTTCTTTGTTTGGGTTTGCGCAACAAACTCCAGCGCCAAAACAAAGCAAATCGATTTTAATCTTAGGTGCCAAAGCGCATTTAGGAAACGGACAAGTTATTGAAAACAGTTTAATTTCAATTATTGATGGAAAAATTGCCAATATTGGTGATGCAAAAGTTATGAAACCAGCCAAACACGATATTGTGATTGATGCTTCTGGAAAACATGTTTACCCAGGATTCATTGCACCAAATTCAACGTTAGGTTTAGTAGAAATTGATGCGGTAAGAGCTTCAGATGACGAAAGTGAAATTGGAGAATTCAATCCACACGTAAGAAGCATTATTGCGTATAACGCTGAATCTAAATTAGTAGAAACTACACGTCCAAATGGCGTTTTATTAGCACAAATTACACCTCGAGGGGGAAGAATTGCTGGTACTTCATCAATTGTTCAGTTAGATGCTTGGAACTGGGAAGACGCTTCCATTAAAACGGATGACGGAATTCACTTAAACTGGCCAAGAAGCTACTCAAGAGCAGGATGGTGGGCAGAACCAGGCGGAATTGAAATGAACAAAAATTACGATCCACAAGTAAAAGCAATTCAAGAGTATTTCCACAATGCTTTTGCTTATTTGGGAAGTAAAAATGCGAAAAAAGATATTCCTTACGAAGCCATGAAAGGTTTACAATCGGGTGAGAAAACCTTATTTGTAAACGCTAATGGTGAAAAAGAAATCATCGATGCCGTTTTATTTAAAAAGAAAAACAACATCAAAAACATGGTAATTGTTGGTGGTTATTACGCATTCAAAGTGGCAAATTTATTAAAAGAGAATAACGTTTCTGTTTTATTAAAACGCGTTCACGATTTACCTTTATTAGAAGATGAAGATGTAAATTTACCATACAAAAATGCTAAATTATTAGTCGATGCAGGCGTTTTAGTTGCATTACAAAATGCAGGCGACATGGAACGTATGCAAACAAGAAACTTACCATTTTATGCCGGAACTTGTGCCGCTTGGGGATTAACAAAAGAACAAGCGTTACAATTAATCACTGGAAATTCCGCTAAAATTTTAGGAATCAATAAGCAATACGGAACGTTAGAATCAGGTAAAAGTGCTACTTTATTTATTTCTGAAGGCGATGCTTTAGATATGAAAACCAATGTCATTTCATTCGCATTTATTGATGGAAGACAAATCAGTTTAGAAAGTCACCATACCGAATTGTACCAACGCTACAAAGGAAAATTCGAACAACAAAAAAAATAGTTTTTGCCACAAAGACCCAAAGCCACGAAGGAATTTAAACTTTGTGGCTTTAAAATAATGACACTTTCATGATAAAAGAGCATTTGAATACTATAATATCTATTTTAATAGTTTTAACTTTTGGGATCCTATCAATAGAATTTCAAAACATGATTGGAGCCATTTCATATATTTATATACCAATTAGCTTGATTATTTTATTAAAAAATTTATGTAATGAAAATTTCAATTTGAAAATTTCATTAGCATTAACATTAGTGTTATTAAATGAAATTCTAATAAGAGTTCTTGGTAACATTTCATTAAATTCGAGTGGAAATCCTTGGGCGTCATTTTTTTTTATTTTAATGTTGTTTACATCTTTTGTTACAATTATTTCAATAATTTTTATTAAAAAAAATAAGATTGTTGACTATCTATCAAAAATAATATTCATTGTCACATTCTTTTTAATTATTTTAGTAACATATGTAATAATATTTTTAATTCAGTAATTCTTAATTTAAAAATATAAATAATCTATTAAATATTACCTTTGCTACTTAGTTAGTTGGTAGAAAAAATATGTATCTTAAAACATGAAACAAATCACCTCGGTTCAAAATCCGTTTATTAAATCGTTAGTGCAATTGCAGGAAAAAGCAAAAGTTCGTAAGCAAACGGGCACATTTTTAATTGAAGGAAAACGCGAAATTGAATTGGCGCTAAAAGGTGGTTACGAATTAGAAACGATTCTATTTTTACCAGAAATCATTTCAGAAAGAGAAATAAAAAATCTGGTAAAATCTAACGAAGTTGAACTTATCGAAATTTCAAAAGAAGTCTATCAAAAATTAGCATATCGCGATACTACCGAAGGCATTTTAGCAATTGCAAAAACAAAATCTTTAGAGTTATCCGATTTAAAACTATCTAAAAATCCATTAATTTTAGTTGGTGAATCTTTGGAAAAACCTGGAAACGTAGGTGCAATTTTAAGAACTGCTGATGCCGCTAATATTGATGCCGTAATTATCGCCAATCCTAAAAGCGATTTATACAATCCAAACATCGTTCGCTCTAGCGTAGGTTGTTTGTTTACCCGACAAATTGCTATTGGAACTACGGAAGAAGTTATTGCTTATTTAAAATCAAATAACATTAATATTTATTCCGCTACTTTACAAGATTCAACCGAATATCACACCCAAAACTACACCACTCCCACTGCTTTAGTTGTGGGAACAGAAGCCACTGGTTTATCTGAAAAATGGCGAACCGAAAGCACCAAAAATATCATCATTCCTATGCAAGGCGAAATCGATTCGATGAATGTTTCGGTTGCAGCCGCTATTTTACTATTTGAAGCGAAAAGACAAAGACAATTTCAATAGCTATTTCAAAATTCAATTTCAAATCTTTGTTCTTTATTCTTTTCTCTATTTTCTCTCTTGCACAATTAGAAAAATTAACTTACTTTTAGTTGGTTAAAGAAAATGTATGACAGAATTAGAATTAGAAGCCGAAAACAAAGCCATTGCGCAAGAATATAAAGAATTACTTCGCATCAGTTATCAAACCCTTACAGATGAAGATAAAAAAATCATTCGTAAAGCATTTGATGTAGCTGTTGATGCTCATAAAGACCAAAGAAGAAAATCAGGAGAAGCTTATATTTTTCATCCAATTGCTGTAGCAAAAATTGTAGCTAGAGACATTGGTTTGGGAGCAACTTCCATTGCAGCAGCCTTAATGCATGATGTGGTAGAAGATACTGATATTACGGTTCAGGATATTGAAAAAATGTTCAATCCGAAGATTGCTCAATTAGTGGAAGGCTTAACCAAAATTGCCAAAGTTAAAACCGATCAAGAAATATCAGTACAAGCGGAAAACTTCCGTAAAATGCTATTGACATTGAATGATGATGTTCGGGTAATTCTAATTAAAATTGCAGATAGATTGCACAACATGCAAACTATGGAAAGCATGGCCGATTACAAACAGGCAAAAATTGCTTCAGAAACATTATACATTTATGCGCCTCTAGCCCATCGTTTAGGTTTATATAATATTAAAACACAATTAGAAGATTTAGGTTTAAAATATACAGAACCTGAAGTTTATAATGATATTGTTAGTAAAATAAAAGAAACCAAAGAAGAACAAGATACTTACATCAAAACTATTTCAGATGTTTTAAGCAAATCATTAACAGACGAGGGAATTGAATTCACTATAAAAGGTCGTCCAAAATCCATTTATTCTATTCGTAGAAAAATGAAGGTTCAAGGAGTAACATTTGATGAAGTCTACGACAAATTTGCTCTTCGAATTATTTACAAATCAGATCAACACGATGAAAAATTCTTGGCATGGAAAATTTATTCATTAGTTACGGATCATTATCGCCCATCGCCTAGTAGACTGAGAGATTGGATTTCATCCCCAAAATCAACTGGTTATGAAGCATTACACATTACTGTAATGGGACCAAAAGGTCGCTGGGTTGAAATTCAAGTTCGTAGTGAAAGAATGGATGAAATTGCAGAAAAAGGATATGCCGCACATTACAAATATAAAAACGGAGCTACCGAAGAACATGGTTTAGAAATATGGCTAAATCAACTTAAAGAAGCATTGGAAAATTCATCGGCTAATGCAGTCGATTTTGTAGAAGATTTTAAATTAAATTTATATGCCAAAGAAATCTATGTCTTCACTCCAAAAGGCGAAATTAAATCGCTACCAAAAGGAGCTACTTCTTTAGATTTTGCTTTTAGTATTCACTCTGAAATTGGAGTAAAAACTAGGGGTACTCGGGTAAATGGAAAATTAGTCCCTTTAAATCATGTACTCAATAGCGGTGACCAAGTTGAAATTATTACTTCAGTCAATCAAAAACCAACTTCTCAATGGTTAGATTACGTTACAACTTCGCGTGCCAAAAATAAAATTAAAAACGTATTAAACGAAAATACTAAAAAAATTGCAGAAGAAGGTAAAGAATTATTAGAGCGAAAACTCCGCCATCTAAAAATTACTCTTAACGAAAATACTACAAATGAACTTGTAAATTATTTCAAGTTACAAACTAGTCTCGATTTATTTTACAGAGCTGGAATTGGTGCAATAGAAAATCAACAATTAAAGGATTATGCAGCTCAAAAAAGTAATACTCTTGTAAATTTCTTTAAAAAAACAATTAAACGTTCACCATCCAATCACACAGAACAAATTCACAAAAATGAAATCAGTAAAAAATACGATTTACTAGTTTTTGGAACAGAGCAAGACAAATTAGATTACAAACTTTCATCATGCTGTAATCCAATTCCTGGTGATGAAGTATTTGGATTTGTAACGATAAACGAAGGCATTAAAGTTCATAGAAAAGACTGTC
>DIST01000040.1 GCA_002421645.1 Flavobacterium sp. UBA6203 | reverse complement strand
AAGTAAAAGGCAACAAATTAACTATTGTATCAACTAAAAATTATTTCAATTCGTATGAACCTAATTCCAATTGGAAAAAAATGATTGCTTTCCTAGATGCTGCATATCAATTTTCACAAGAAAAAATATTATTAAAAAAAATATAGCATACATTTACTAATAGTAAGCATCAAAAATTTTCATAAATTAACATAGACAAATAAATATTACAAATGAAAAAATTAACACAAATCGCATTAACAGCATTATTAGTTATTACAACGATATCACATGCTCAAACACAATTGAAAAAAGGATCTGTAACTTATACCATGTCTATGCCAGGCACAACTGAAGAAATGGCGGCTATGGGAGAAACAACAATAACAATTCATTTTGATGAAACAACTCAGGCGACAGATATGAGCATGATGGGAGGAATGATGTTAATGAAAACAATTATTCCAATTACAGATAAAAAAGAATCAAAAATGACGATGGAAGTAATGGGTATGAAGTACGAAATTACGGATATTGGAGAAGATGCATTAAAAAATGCTAATGGTTTAAATAATCTTGATGATGCCAAAGAAGTAATTTATGACAAAAAAGACACTAAAGAAATTGCTGGTTTTAAATGTTATAAAGCAACCATAACAATGAACGACGGAAGTAAAAATATTTTTTACTTAACTGATGCTATTGCTCCTCAAGAGTCAGCACCAAATAGCAAAGTAAAATTAACAGGTTACCCTTTAGAAATGAATATGCAAACCTCTCAAGGAAATATTATTATGATAGCTAACAAATTTAGCAAAGATATTCCTGTAGATGCTTTTAAAATAGGTGAAGGTTATACAAAAATCACTAAAGAAGAACTAAAAAAACAAATGGGTGGAATGTAAAATCAATCTATAAATTTAGTTGTTTAAATTAAAAATCCCAATCTGTAGATTGGGATTTTTAGTATTATTTCGTTAAGTACATTTTTCTTCTTGAGTACAAATCGTAGAATTGATCGTCTTTTAAATCTTCAATAAACAAGATGCTTTCTCCTGTAGATTTCATTTCTGGCCCTAATGCTTTGTTTACATTTGGAAACTTACTAAAAGAGAACACCGGTTGCTTAATTGCATATCCGTTTAATTTTGGATTAAAAGTGAAATCGGTTACTTTATTGTGACCTAACATTACTTTTGTTGCATAATTTACATACGGTTCGCCATACGCTTTTGCAATAAATGGAACCGTACGAGATGCTCTTGGATTCGCTTCAATAATATAAACAATATCGTCTTTTATCGCAAACTGTATGTTGATTAACCCAACCGTTTTCAGAGCCACTGCAATTTTCTTCGTGTGATCTTTGATTTGTTGCATTACAAACTCACCTAGATTAAATGGTGGTAATGTAGCATTACTATCTCCAGAGTGTACTCCACAAGGCTCAATATGCTCCATAATTCCTATGATATACACATTTCCATCCGCATCGCAAATGGCATCTGCTTCTGCTTCGATAGCACCATCTAAATAATGATCTAACAACAATTTATTATTTGGAATATGTTTTAAAATCTCAATAACATGCTCCTCTAACTCCTGTTTGTTAATGACAATTTTCATGCCTTGACCTCCTAATACATAAGATGGTCTTACTAAAAGTGGAAAATCTAACGTATCAGCTAATTTTACAGCTTCTTCCGCATTTTCAGCTACTCCAAATCTTGGGAACGGAATATTTAATTCGGTTAATAATTCTGAGAATCTTCCTCTATCTTCTGCCAAATCTAAAGCATCAAAAGATGTTCCGATGATTTTGATTCCGTATTTCGATAATTTTTCTGCTAATTTTAAAGCCGTTTGTCCACCTAACTGAACGATTACACCTTCTGGCTTTTCGTGTTGGATGATATCATAAATATGTTCCCAAAAAACTGGTTCAAAATATAATTTATCTGCCGTATCAAAATCAGTAGAAACCGTTTCAGGATTACAGTTAATCATGATGGTTTCATAACCACATTCTTTGGCCGCTAAAACCCCATGAACACATGAATAGTCGAACTCAATTCCTTGTCCTATTCGGTTTGGTCCAGAACCTAAAACCACTACTTTTTTCTTATCGGTAACAATACTTTCGTTGTGTACGTATTTAGTTCCGTCTGCTTTTTCAATTTCAGCTTCAAAAGTCGAGTAGAAATAAGGTGTTACCGCTTTAAATTCGGCAGCACAAGTATCTACTAATTTGTAAACACGCTTGATATTTTGCTCTTCACGCAACTTGTGTACTTGACTTTCCAAACAACCCATCATGTGAGCAATTTGACGGTCTCCATACCCTTTTTGTTTCGCCTCTAAAAGCAATTCTCTTGGTAACGTATCTACTTTATAATTCGAAATTTCTTTCTCTAAATGGAATAATTCTTCATATTGTTTCAAGAACCACATGTCGATTTTAGTAATCTCATGAATTCTGCTCAATGGAATTCCCATCGCAATAGCATCATAGATTACGAAAACTCTGTCCCAACTCGCGAAAGTTAATTTTTCGATAATTTGTTCGTAGTTTTTATACCCTTTTCCGTCTGCTCCTAATCCGTTACGTTTGATTTCTAATGACTGAGTAGCCTTGTGAAGCGCTTCTTGGAACGAACGTCCAATTCCCATAACTTCTCCAACCGATTTCATTTGAAGTCCTAACGTACGGTCTGAACCTTCAAATTTATCGAAGTTCCAACGAGGTATTTTTACGATTACATAATCTAACGTTGGTTCAAATAAAGCTGAAGTTGATTTTGTAATTTGGTTTTGTAATTCGTCTAAATTATATCCTAAAGCTAATTTCGTTGCGATTTTTGCAATTGGATATCCCGTTGCTTTTGAAGCTAATGCCGAAGAACGCGACACACGAGGATTGATTTCAATTGCTACAATATCTTCTTTATCATCAGGAGAAACCGCAAATTGTACGTTACAACCTCCAGCAAAATTTCCGATAGAGCGCATCATTAAAATCGCCATATCACGCATTTTTTGGAACGTTGTATCTGATAATGTCATCGCTGGTGCTACTGTAATCGAATCTCCAGTATGAATTCCCATTGGATCCATATTTTCAATCGTACAGATAATCACCACGTTATCGTTTTTATCGCGAAGTAACTCTAATTCATATTCTTTCCAACCTAGTAAAGCCTTATCAATCAACACTTCGTGAATTGGAGAAGCTTCTAAACCACGAGTAAGTAAATCATCGAAATCTTCTTTCTTATGTACGAAAGCAGCTCCAGTTCCACCCAATGTAAATGAAGGACGAATTACCAACGGAAAACCAAATTCTTGTGCAATTTCTTTCCCTTTTAAAAACGAATTAGCCGTTTTAGCTGGCGCTTGCGGAATTCCAATTTGATTTAAAAGTACTTTGAATTTTTCTCTATCTTCAGTGATATTGATGGCATTGATATCCACTCCAATTAAACGTACTCCAAAATCTTTCCAAATTCCTTTTTCTTCAGCTTCGATTGCTAAATTAAGTGCTGTTTGTCCACCCATTGTTGGTAAAACAGCATCAATTTGCGGATGCGCTTTAAGAATTTCGATGATTGATTTTGTAGTTAATGGTTTTAAGTAAACATGATCCGCCATTGATGGATCGGTCATAATAGTTGCAGGATTCGAGTTAATTAAGATAACTTCAATTCCTTCTTCTCTTAACGAACGTGCTGACTGAGAACCTGCGTAGTCAAATTCGCAAGCTTGACCAATAACAATAGGTCCAGAACCAATAATTAAAACCGATTTGATTGTAGTGTCTTTAGGCATTGTGTTGTTGTTGTTTTGTTGTGGGTTGTAGTTGTATTTCGCTTATAAAATTACTAATTTTCAAAGGGTTGCACTAAAACGAACTTTAAAACTTATCAAATTTTATAAACAGTTTAAAAAAAAGCCGCTACTAATAAAAGTAACGGCTGATATATTGCTTTAAGCTAAAACATTATTTTTTGTGTCTTGGTTCGCAAGAAACAGTTAATTTATGTCTTCCTTTAGCTCTTCTACGAGCAAGCACTTTTCTTCCATTTGCAGAAGCCATTCTATCCATGAAACCGTGCTTATTTCTTCTTTTTCTTTTTGATGGTTGAAACGTTCTCTTACTCATTGTAGTATCTTTTAAAATCTATAAATAAAATTCTTTTTAAAACTCTTTAGGTTTCCTTTCCTGAAAACCGAGTGCAAATATACAAAGACTTTTTTCATTCGCAAGTACTTTTTTAAAAATATTTTTAATTGATTTTATTACCTTTGCATCAAACAAAAAATAAATATATGTTTCACAAAAATATCAAATTAGTTTTAGCTGCCTTAATTATAGCATTCGGAATTTATCAATTCACAGAAAACAACATTGGAAATGGAATTTTCTTACTATTATTTTCTACCATTTTTATTTTCCTATATTTCAAAAACGAATTCATTTTATTAGCCTTTTTAAAATTAAGAAAACAAGATTTTCCTGGAGCTCAAAAATGGCTTTCTTATATTAAGAATCCTGAAGCGGCTTTAGTACAAAAACAACAAGGTTATTTCAATTATTTACATGGTTTAATGGTTTCTCAAACTAATTTAAACGAAGCTGAAAAATATTTCAAAAAAGCTATTGCGTTAGGATTATCAATGGATCAAGATTTGGCTTTAGCAAAATTACAATTAGCAGGAATTGCCATGACAAAAAGAAGAAAAATGGAAGCTACTAATTTATTAAACGAAGCAAAAAAATTAGACAAGCAAAACATGCTAAAAGATCAAATAAAAATGATGAAAGATCAAATAAAAAAAATGTAATTCATTATTTTAAAAACTAAAAGCACCTTTCGAGGTGCTTTTTTTATTTTCCTAATAGCATTTTTCCAGCAATTAGTAGTAGAATTAATCCAAATACTTTTTTGAGCATTTTTTGGTCTAAGCCAACCGCTATTTTACTTCCAAAATAACCTCCAACAACAAAAAATACAGCAATTATTCCCACATAACGCCAGTCGATAAAACCTTCTTTATGATAAGTATATACTGCAACTGCTGTAACTGGTACAACCAAAACTGCTAAACTAGTTCCTTGAGCTTGATGTTGGTTAAACCCTAAAAGCAAAACCAATAATGGCACCATAACAACTCCTCCACCTACTCCAACCAGACCGCTTAGGATTCCTGCTAAAATGCCAATCAAAACTAAAGACAAAACAATTTGAACATCCATAGAGCGCTTATTCTTTTTGATATCCTGAAGTTGGGATTTCGATTTCATATTTTCTTCCAGAAGTATTAGTTAGTTTTTTATCTCGTAACCAAGGATTGTGTATTTTCAAGATTTTATAATTTACACCTTGCGTTTTGGCAAACTTTGCTAAATCTGTAATTGAAGAATCAATCACTATTTTTTTGGTTGGGATAGAATAATACAAAGCTTCCTTTGGGATATTAAAACCATACTTATTAGCATGTGACATAATTTCTTTCAAAGCTAAAATTCTAAAAACATAACGCGAAGTTTCTTCGGTTAAAAGCAAATCATAATAATTTTCCACTTGCTGTTCTTCCATTTTTTTGGAAATTCCATTCATTCCTCCATTATATGATGCTGCCGCCAAAGTCCAAGAACCAAATTTCTCTTTAGCCTTTAACAAATATTTACAAGCCGCTTCGGTTGATTTTTCCAAGTGATAACGCTCGTCTACCTCATCACTTACTTCCATTCCTTTTTCTTTTGCTGTTTCGGGCATAAATTGCCAAACTCCTCTTGCTCCAGCTGGAGAAACTGCATTTACCAAACTACTTTCTATAACCGCTAAATATTTAAAATCATCTGGAACTCCATATTTAGCTAAAATAGGTTCAATTATCGGAAACACTTTATTCGCACGTTTAATAACTAAAGTAGTATTCGTATGATAATTCATATTAGTAATCATCTCTTTATCCAAACGCTCTTGCACATCGGCCATAAACGTAGGCACTTCTTCACCTGAAAAGTCCATTTTTAAACTATACCCTACAGGCGAATATTTTGTATCATCTGAAACTACTCCATAAATTAGGAAACTTGCCAATAAAGCAACCGCTCCTAAAATCACTATCTTCTTCATATGCTTTTTCATTTTTTAATCGTTTAGAATTAATTTAGGTAAATTTTCATTCAACCACTTGAATTTATTAACTATCATGATGTGAGTTCCTCCTTTTACAACAATACATTTTTCAATGTTTTTGATTGGAAAAACCTCATCCGAATCTCCGTGAATATGAATTACCGCTGTATTTATTTCTTTTTGTTTCCAACACAAAATGGTTTCAATAGCCCAATCCAAATAGTGCTTATCACGAACTGACAAATACTTTTCGTACAGCTTCAATCGCTTGGCTACAATATTATCTCCAAATGCATATTTTACCAATTTTTCTATATCAGCTAAAAGTTGGGTAGGAATTAACTTATAGGCTTTTGTTGCTTTTGCTACTTTAAAACGTGGTGGAAATTCGGTATTCGATTTTACACTTGAAATGATAATTACTTTACGAACTTTCATTTGTTTCGCCATTTCCTGAACCAAAACACCTCCAAAAGAAACGCCAACTAAAACCGGATTTTCATGATGAATTTTCTCGGTCATTCGAAGTGCATAACTTTCGATACTTTCTTTTTCATGAGGCAAAAACCATTCCAAAAAGTGCATTTCAAATTGGTCTTCTGGTAATTTAATATTTTCGAAAATAGTTGGACTTGCGGCTAAGCCTGGCATAAAATAAATTGGAATCTTACTCATTACCATTATTTTAAAAAAGTTTCGTAAATTTGCACCATAATTGAAAGGCATCATGGAAATCAAAGATAATGAACTTTTAAGACAATTTGAAATTATTTCCGATACTGGATTGGTTTCAATCGAATATTCTATTCAAGAACGCAAGTTGTTTTTGACTAAATTTTGTAGCAACAATAACGAAGATGAAGAGTTACATAACGAATTTATCAAATCGGTTTTAGAAATTGCGCAAGAACGAAAATTAAAAGTAGTTCCTACTCATGCAAAATTCATTAGCTTCTTTAGAAAGAATAGAAAATTTCAAGAAATGTTGCCTCCTGGAATTAAGATTTAATTTTTCAAAACTCATATAAACAAAGAATCCCGAATTAATCGGGATTTTTTTATGCTTCTACGTTTATAAATTCCATTCGTACACTTCCGTCTTCGTCAATCTTGGTTAGATTAATTTCGTGCAGCGTATTGACTAATTCTGGATTCCAAGGCGTTTTTACTTTTACGTAATTTTCTGTAAATCCGTGAATATAACCTTCTTTGTTTTCACTTTCAAACAAAACGGTTCTGTTGGTTCCAATTTGACTTTCGTAAAAAGCTCTTCTTTTCTTAACCGAAAGTCCACGTAGCATTTTACTTCTTTTCGAACGCACGTTCATTGGCACTACCCCATCCATTTCCACTGCTTCGGTATTATCTCTTTCCGAATAGGTAAAAACGTGTAAATAGGAAATATCTAAATCATTCAAAAAATGATAGGTTTCAAGGAAATGTTCATCGGTTTCACCTGGAAAACCTACAATTACATCGACACCAATACAAGCATGCGGCATTACTTCACGAATTTTTGCAACACGTTCCGTATAAACTTCACGCAAATAACGACGTTTCATTTTTTTCAAAATATCATTTGAACCCGATTGCAATGGAATATGAAAATGCGGAACGAATGTTCGACTTTGTGATACGAATTCAATGGTTTCGTTTTTCAACAAATTAGGTTCAATGGAAGAAATTCGCAAACGTTCAATTCCTTCTACTTCATCTAAGGCTTTTACTAAATCTAAGAAAGTATGTTCGTGTTTTTTATTTCCGAATTCTCCTTTTCCGTAATCACCAATATTTACACCGGTAAGAACAATCTCTTTGATGCCTTGTTCCGAAATTTCTTTAGCATTTTTCAATACATTTTCTAACGCATCACTTCTAGAAATTCCACGAGCTAACGGAATCGTACAATACGTACATTTATAATCGCAACCGTCTTGCACTTTTAAGAAAGCGCGTGTTCTATCACCAATAGAATAACTTCCTACATAAAAATCTGCCTCTTCGATTTCACATGAATGAACTTCTCCCATGTCGTTTTTCGACAAATCATTAATATAATCCGTGATTTTGAATTTTTCTGTCGCACCTAAAACCAAATCTACACCATCAACTGCGGCTAATTCTTCTGGTTTTAATTGGGCATAACAACCTACAGCTGCAACAAACGCTTTATCATTAAGTTTCATTGCTTTTTTTACAATTTGCTTAAATTGTTTATCCGCATTATCCGTAACCGAACAAGTATTGATTACATAAATATCAGCGATTTCTTCGAAATCAACACGTTCAAAACCTTCATTTTGAAAATCACGTGCAATAGTAGACGTTTCTGAGAAGTTCAATTTGCATCCTAAAGTATAGAATGCGACTTTTTTCTTGTTTTCCATAAGTAAAACTCAATTAATGAAATCGTTGTCAAAAAATTGAGACTGCAAATTTACAAACATTAATTTATTTAATAATACTAATTAAAAAGAAAAAGGTCTAAACTAAGTTTAGACCTTTCATAAAAACTTTAATTTCCCCCTACAGAAATAAAATCTTTTACTATTATTTGAACCAAAATTATGAAAGGTTTTTAATTGTATCAGTACAAAAGTAATAACTGTATGAATTTAATTAATAAGTGTTGTTAAAACATCTTAAATAAAAAAAGGCCTAATAAAATATTAGACCTTAACGAAATTTCATTATCCCCCAACAGATAAAAAATATTTATTACTGCTTCGAAGATATAGAAGTACTATATAAAACAGTAAATAAGTAGTTTTATTTTAAAAAAAAATACACATAGTTTAAATTATATAAAAAAAGGTCTAATTAAAATTAGACCTTTGTGAAAAAATCTTTATTGTCCCCCTACAGAAATAAAAATTCTTATTATTACACAGCTAAAATATAGCAAGAAAATGAGTTCACAAAGAAAATAGCTATAAGTGAAATTATTTTATCATAATTTTAAAAAACAACAATATATCCCTATTTTGAATTGCTTTTTATTAAAATATAATAATAAAAAAGCCTAGTTAAAAACTAGGCTTTTATGAAAAAAATCTTTATTGTCCCCCTACAGAAATAAAAATTCTTATTATAGCTTTGGTAAAATTATATTTTTATTAATCATTTACCTAATAATAAATTTTATGTTAAAAAAAAAAACTTATATTTTAAAAAACTTACTCTTTCCTGTACTTTTTAGTTTGTTCAAAAACGTGTTCTAAGATTTTAGCGTCTTCTTCTGTGAATTCTACGTGACGGCGAGTCATTACAATTTTAGCAGTTTCGAAAGCTTTTTTAGTGATGTAAGTAGTGAATCCTGAAGCACCACCCCATGAGAAACTTGGCACAAAATTTCTTGGAAATCCAGAACCAAAAATATTAGCCGAAACACCAACTACTGTTCCTGTATTAAACATCGTGTTGATACCACATTTACTGTGATCTCCCATCATTAATCCGCAGAACTGCAAACCTGTACGTGCAAAACCTTCGGTTTCATAGCTCCACAAACGTACTTCTTCGTAGTTATTTTTTAAGTTGGAATTATTCGAATCAGCTCCAATATTACACCATTCTCCTAAAACCGAATTTCCTAAAAATCCGTCATGCCCTTTATTCGAATAACCGAATAAAACCGAGTTATTTACTTCGCCACCTATGCGACAATGAGGCCCAACAGTTGTTGCTCCATATACTTTTGTTGCTAATTTTACTTGTGCTTCTTCACATAAAGCAAAAGGACCACGAATAACCGATCCTTCCATGATTTCAGCATTTTTTCCGATGTAAATTGGACCCGTTGAAGCGTTTAAAGTAACGAATTCTAGCTTCGCTCCTTCTTCAATGAAAATATTTTCAGGAGCAATTACGTTGACGCTTTTAGGAATCGGTTGAGAGAATCTATCTTCTGTAAGTAATTCAAAATCTTCACGAATAGCGGCATCATTTTTTGCAAAAATATCCCAAGTGTTTTCGATTCGTAAAACGTCGCCTTCGTATTCAATTAATTCATACTCATCAAAATCAATATCTTCTTGCTTATCATTGGTATGAAAAGCTATGATTTCTTCTCCAAAAAGAATTGCTTCTTTTGGATTCAAATTTTGAACCATATCAATTAAAATCGGATTGGGTAAAAACGAAGCATTAATCATAATGTTTTCTTCCATTTCTACCATTGGATATTTCTCCATTAAATATTCCTCGGTAAGCGTTGTGGTAGTATATCCCAAATATTTCTCCCACTTTTCGCGAATCGTTAAAATTCCGATACGAATATCAGCTACTGGACGTGTAAAAGTAAAAGGAAGTAAGGCATTGCGAACGGTTCCGTCAAAAAGTATATAGTTCATTATATTGAATTGTTTAAATGATGAATTGTTTAAAAACAACACTCAAAAGTAGGAAGATTTAGGCAATAAAAAAAGCCTCACCTAAGTGAAGCTTTTCTATATTTTGAAAAAGCAAAAAATTATTTAGCTTTTTTAGCGTATTTGCTGTTGAATTTATCGATACGACCTGCAGTATCAATAAGTTTAGATTTACCTGTGTAAAAAGGGTGAGACGTTCTAGAAATCTCCATTTTGAAAACTGGATACTCAACACCCTCGTGAGTAATAGTTTCTTTAGTTTCTACTGTAGATTTAGTAATAAAAACATCTTCATTTGACATATCTTTGAATGCAACTAATCTGTAATTTTCTGGGTGAATACCTTTTTTCATTTTGTAAATCTTTTATTAAGCGATTATAATTTGTTTCGCGGCTTTATTTCTATAAAGGTGTAAACATTTTATAACCTTTTGGTTTATAAACTTTTTTATTTGAGAGTGCAAAATTACATTTAATTTTTAATTTACCAATGTTTCTGTAACTTTTTTTTATTTTTTAACTCTTATCCTACAACGATTAGAATTCTTATATTTGTAAATTAATTAAACCAAAACAAACTATGAACGAAATTATCAAAAAAAACGGAATTACCTTCGGTATTATCACTGGAGTTTTAAGTATCTTGATTACAACTTCAATTTACATTGTTGATTTATCATTAATGACGAAATGGTGGCTTGGTATACTAATTTTAGTGGTTTACATTATTATTGGTTGTGTATTATTAGTTAAAACCAAAAAAGATTTGGGCGGTTACATGAGTTTTAAAGAAGGCTTTACCACTTATTTTGTTTCTGCACTTATAGGTATCGCAATTTCCGTTGTTTATAATATTTTACTTTTTAATGTCATTGATCCTGAAGCAGCAATTCGTTTAAAAGAATTAACTCTTGAATCAACTGTTCAAATGTTACAGAAATTTGGAACTCCAACTTCTGCCATAAAAGAAACTGTTGATAAAATGAAAGATTATAATCAATTTTCAACTATTGAACAACTAAAAGGAAGTATATGGAGTATTGTTGGCTCTGCCATATTTGGTGCCATTTTAGCTGCTATCTTCAAAAAAGACAAACCTGTATTCTAAATCAATGAATTTATCCATAGTTATCCCATTATTAAACGAACAAGAATCGTTACCTGAATTGCACAATTGGATTGTGAAAGTGATGCAAGCGCACAACTTTTCCTATGAGATCCTTTTTATTGATGATGGTAGTTCCGATGCTTCTTGGAATGTTATTCAAAAATTATCTCAAGAAAATCCGAATGTTAAAGGCATACGTTTCCTTAGAAATTACGGAAAATCACAAGCCTTGCATGCCGGTTTTGCAAAAGCTCAAGGTGATGTAGTGATTACCATGGATGCCGATTTACAGGATAGTCCAGATGAAATTCCAGAATTATTCCGTTTAATTACCGAAGATAATTATGATTTAATTTCAGGATGGAAGAAAAAACGTTACGATTCGGTTGTGGCGAAAAATATTCCATCTAAATTATTCAATTGGGCCGCTCGAAAAACTTCAGGCGTAAAATTGAATGATTTTAATTGTGGATTGAAAGCCTACAAAAATATAGTTATCAAAAACATTGAAGTTTCAGGCGAAATGCACCGTTACATTCCTGTTCTAGCAAAAAACGCTGGATTTGGAAAAATCGGTGAAAAAGTCGTGATTCATCAAGCTAGAAAATACGGAAGTTCCAAATTTGGAATGAGCCGTTTTATCAATGGTTTCTTGGATTTGATTACGATTTGGTTTCTTTCCACTTTTGGAAAACGACCAATGCACCTTTTTGGATTATTAGGTTCTATTATGTTTGTGATTGGATTTTTATTCGCTTTCTACTTAGGAATCGATAAATTATTCATCAACACAACCGGAAGATTAATAACAGAGAGACCCCAATTTTATTTGTCGTTAACTGCAATGTTAATTGGAACTCAATTATTCTTAGCTGGATTTTTAGGTGAAATCATCCTAAGAACCAAAAACAACGAAGAACGTTATAAGATTAGTGAGGAGTTGGGAGTTTGAAGTTGGGAGTAAAACATATTTATTAACTTTTTTAAATTATATACGCCATGCAAAAATTAGAGATTATTACACAAAAAATTCATGAAATTAGAGGAAATAAAATAATGTTAGATTTCGATCTTGCAGAACTTTATGAAACTGAAACAAGAATTTTAAAACAAGCCGTAAAAAGAAACATTGAAAGATTTCCAGAAGATTTCATGTTTGAATTAACTGAAAGCGAAATTATTTTATTGGTGTCACAATCTGTGATACCATCAAAAAGCAAACTGGGAGGTGCTAAACCTTATGCATTTACAGAACAAGGTGTTGCAATGCTTTCAAGTGTTTTAAACAATGAAAAAGCAATAGAAATAAATATTGCGATAATGAGAAGTTTTGTTTCTTTAAGAAAATTTGCTTTAACCTATGAAGAACTAACTAAAAGGCTAACAGAAGTTGAACAAAAATTTCCGGAAATTTACAAAGCATTAAATTATCTGATGGATACCCATCAAAAAGACATAGAACAAAAAGAAAGAAGCAAAATTGGCTTCAAAAAGAAATAGGAATATGCATATCGAACAAAATATTTTAAACAAAGTAAACGAGTGGTTAACCCCAACATTTGACGAAGCAACTCAAGAAGCTATCAAAGAAATGATGACTTCTGCTCCAAAAGAACTAGAAGAAAGTTTTTATAAAAATTTAGAATTTGGAACTGGCGGAATGCGTGGTGTTATGGGTGTTGGAACGAATCGTATCAACAAATATACGCTTGGAAAAAACACACAAGGTTTGTCTGATTATTTACATAAATCGTTTCCAAACGAACAACTAAAAGTAGCAATCGCTTACGATTGTCGTCATAACAGCAACACTTTAGCTAAAGTAGTGGCTGATGTTTTTTCGGCAAACGGAATTAAAGTGTATTTGTTTTCAGATATGCGCCCCACTCCTGAATTATCATTTGCAGTTCGTCATTTGAATTGTCATGCAGGAATTGTTTTAACGGCTTCTCACAATCCACCAGAATACAACGGATACAAAGTATATTGGCAAGATGGTGGTCAATTAGTGCCACCTCAAGATGCTGAAATTATCAAAGTAATCGAAGATTTAAAATACAGCGATATTAAATTCGAAGCGAACAATAGTTTAATTGAATATATAGATACCGAAGTTGACGAAGCTTTCGCGAAATCAACTATAGAAAATGCAAGTTTTAATACGCCAACTGAAGCTAAAGCGAATTTAAAAATCGTTTATACTTCTTTACACGGAACTTCGATTAAAGCGATTCCAAACGTGTTGGCAAAAGCAGGTTATACCGATGTAAATATCGTTCCAGAACAAGCGGAACCAAATGGTGATTTTCCAACCGTGAAATCTCCAAACCCTGAAGAACCAGAAGCATTGTCGATGGCAATTGCTTTGGCAGAGAAAATTGGTGCGGATATGGTTGTTGGAACTGACCCTGATTCTGACCGTTTAGGCGTTGCGGTTCGTGATTTAGATGGAAACATCAAATTATTAAACGGAAACCAAACCATGGTTATTATGACCGCTTTCCTATTAGAACAATGGAAACGTGCTGATAAATTCCAAGGAAATGAATTCATTGGTTCGACTATTGTTTCTACTCCGATGATGTTAGAATTAGCAGCAGCTTATGAGGTAGAATGTAAAGTAGGATTAACAGGTTTCAAATGGATTGCAAAATTCATTAAAGATTTCCCAAATCAGAAATTTATTGGAGGTGGTGAAGAAAGTTTTGGTTTTATGGTGGGCGATGCCGTTCGCGATAAAGATGCGGTTGCCGCTATTTTATTAGTAAGCGAAATTGCAGCACAAGCTAAAGCTTCGGGAAGTTCGTTATATCAAGAATTATTGAATTTGTATATTGATTTTGGCTTCTACAAAGAACATTTGATTTCGATTACCAAAAAAGGAATTGAAGGTGCTAACGAAATCAAACAAATGATGATTGATTTACGCGAAAATCCTATGAAGGAAATCAACGGGCAACGCGTGATTTGCATAGAAGATTATCAAGCTTCAAAAGGAAAAGACTTCATGAACAATGAAGAATTTGAAATTCATGTTCCAAAATCAAACGTATTGATTTACTACTTGGAAGACGGAAGTAAAATCTGTGCAAGACCAAGTGGAACCGAACCAAAAATTAAATTCTATTTCAGCGTAAATGGAGATTTAGATACGATTGAAAACGCAAAATCAGTTGAAAAAGAATTAGATAACAAAATTGCTGGCATTATTTCAGCAATGAAATTAAACTAAATGGACCAAAATTTAAAGAAAATAATTCCGTTTGCACTAAAGTACAAAAAAGATATAGTAATGAATGTTATTTATAATATTCTTTATGCTCTTTTTAGTACTTTATCTTTTATTGCATTAATTCCAATGCTCGATGTTTTATTCAAAGACGCTGAAAAAATAGTTAAAGAACCTAAATTAACTTCGATTTGGGAAATAACAAGCTACGGAAATGATTATTTATATTTTTACATAACAAAATTAACAAATGAAAGTGGCGCACAATACGCTCTTTTATTAGTAGTTTCTATTATTATTTCAACTTTCTTATTAAAAAACATTTTTAATTATTTAGCTCTAAATCATTTGATGCTTCTAAAAAATGGAGTTTTAAAAGACCTTAGAAACAAAATGTTTGATAAAATCATTAGTCTTCCAATTTCCTATTATTCAGAGAAAAGAAAAGGTGATATGATGGCGAGAATGTTAGGAGACGTTAATGAAGTAAGAAATTCGTTTTTTAACATCCTGGAATTGGTTATTAAAGAGCCAATGACAATTGTTTTCACTATTGGTGCCATGATTGTAATTAGCTTTAAATTGACTTTATTCGTATTTGTTTTTATCCCTATTTCAGGTTTTATCATTTCTAAAATTGGGAAAAGTTTAAAAGCAAAATCTAAAAGAGCACAAGATGAAAATGGTTATTTGATTTCGGTTGTAGAAGAAACCCTTGGCGGATTAAAAGTAGTTAAAAGTTATAATGCTGAAGTCTCATTTACAAACAAATTCAACAGTTCAATTCAAAGATTATATCGCCTAACAAACAGTATCGGAAGAAAAAACAACCTTTCTTCTCCTATGAGTGAATTCATGGGAATCGTTGTAATTGCTATTTTACTTTGGTACGGAGGAAATATGGTTTTGGTAGAAACATTTGCTGATGGTTCTCCTCTACTTGAAGGCTCTAAATTTATTGCTTACATGGGATTAGCCTACAATATTCTAACTCCTGCAAAAGCAATTTCTAAAGCTTCTTATCAGGTAAAGAGTGGATTGGCTGCTGCCGAACGCGTTTTTGATGTATTAGAAGTTGAAAATACTATTACCGATAAAGAAAATGCAATCATAAAAACTTCATTTGATTCTTCCATCACAATTGAAAACATCAACTTTAAATATGAAGAAGAAAATGTTCTAAAAAACTTCTCGTTAGAAGTTCCAAAAGGGAAAACAGTCGCTTTAGTAGGACAATCTGGTTCTGGAAAAAGTACGATTGCGAATTTATTGACTCGTTTTTATGACGTACAAGAAGGAAGTGTAAAAATCGACGGTATCGACATTAAAGATATGACGTTAGAATCGTTACGTCATTTAATGGGATTGGTTACTCAGGATTCGATTTTGTTTAATGATACGATAAAAAATAATATTCTATTAGGGAAACAAGATGCAACAGATGAAGAAATCATTGCGGCTTTAAAAGTAGCTAATGCTTACGAATTCGTAAAAGATTTACCTAACGGAATTGAAACCAATATTGGTGATGCTGGTGGAAAACTTTCTGGTGGACAAAAACAACGCTTATCGATTGCAAGAGCCGTTTTGAAAAATCCTCCAATTATGATTTTAGATGAAGCTACTTCGGCTTTGGATACGGAAAGTGAGAAATTCGTTCAAGTAGCGTTAGAAAACATGATGCAAAATAGAACATCAATTGTAATTGCCCACCGATTATCAACCATTCAAAAAGCGGATAAAATTGTTGTAATGCAGAAAGGTGAAATCGTGGAGCAAGGAACCCATGACGAATTATTAGCTTTAAACGGAACGTATTCGAAGTTAGTGATGATGCAGAGTTTCGAGTAAAAGTTAGGAGTTGGGAAATGGAAGTTAGGAGTTTAGCAAAATAAATTAATCTCATTTCAAGATTTTGTAGATTATGTAAATTTCTTAAATCTGTGTTCCAAAATTTGTAATTTTACTTGAATTTGATTTTTGAACTTGAAATTGAACTTGAAAAATGTATGTAAACCATCCAAATATCACCTTACCCGATGACAATGATACCATTGTTTGGAAATATTTGGACTTGTCTAAGTTTTTAGACATGCTGTTGTCGCAACAGTTGTTTATGTCGCGTTCGGATAAGTTTGAAGATCAATATGAAGGGACATTTTCGGAACCCACTTTTGAAGAAATCAAGAAAATTGCTGCTAACAATCCTAAGTTTTTAGATTACTACAAATCACATCGAGAAAAAGTAGTGATTAGTAGTTGGCATATTAATGAATACGAATCGTTTGCCATGTGGCAAATTTTCACTCAAAATACGGAAGGTTTAGCGATTCAAACAACTATTGGCAGACTTAAAGAAGCCTTACAACCTGAAAGACAAACCGAGCAATATATTGGTGCTGTAAATTACATCGATTACAAAAAAGAGTTTATTCCGTTTGAAGATACGTTTTTCCCGTTTTTGTTTAAACGTAAAAGTTTTCAATACGAAAGAGAAATTCGAATTATTTCAGACGTTTCGGGTAATGGAATGAAAATCGATAACGGTTTAAAAGTCGATGTTAACCTAAATCAATTAATCGAAAAAATCTACATTCACCCTAAAAGTGAAAACTGGTATAAGAATTTGGTAATTCAACTGGTTTCTAAATTAGGATTTGATTTCAAAATTGAAAAATCGGATTTAGAGAGTGATATTTTGATATAGAAAATCCTCTGAAACTCTGATTTATAAAATTTGAGAAATCTTATAAATCAATTCGGACTATATACTTCCACTTTCCACTCGTCTGCTAACAAGTTTACGAAATGATAATGTACTTTATCGTTTTTATCAAAAGCGCCATTTTTGTTGATGTCTTCAATACATCTAAAATACAAACGATTTTGAGCTTCGATGATATTCCAATCGATTAATTCTTGAAATTCTTCAGAAAGTTTAGTAAAGCTATTACCACTGATTGTACTTAAATACAACGAACGAATATCATTTTGATTGATTTTTCCATCTTTGTTAGTATCGGAATCAACCAAAGTGTAAACCATGATTTGCTTTTTGGTTTTAGCGGCAATTCCGTCTAAAAAAGTTGCGGTTTGAATTTGGATTTTCTTATCTGTTAATGGTTTAACAGTAGTTGAATCGATGTGTTGAAAATTCAAATTATCGAAGTAACCTGTAATTTCAAATCGGTTATAATTAGAAATGGCATAACTCACTTGATTGGTTTTACTGCTTCCATACACTTTACTATTCGAGTCATACACACGAACATCTCCAACAGGATGAATTAAATATTGGGTTCCCTCCATCAAAATTGGCAAATCAGCCACCTTGATAGATGACGTATCTCTCGTTTCTGCTTCTACCTTAGTTTTTCCTTCTTCATAGATAACTTTTGGAGTTTCTGCTTCTTTCTTACAACTCATTAAAGTTGCAACTAAGCTAAAAGTGAAAAGAATACGCTTCATCTGTTAAAATTTTATAGTCAAATATACTAAAATAATAATTGGCTTACAATCGGGCTACTAATTTGATATTGAAAACACGTGTGGTCATGTAGTTTGGAATTCCGTATTGTGATTTTGTATATACATCGCGAACCCAAGTATTCGTAATCGCATTTTGATTGTTGAATAAATTGAAAATTTCCAACCCTAAAGAGAATTCATTAAAAGGTTTTAACCATTTTTTAGTAGACTTAATTTCTTGGTCTTTAAACACATAAGAAAATCCAACATCAGCTCTTCTATAATCATTTAATCGCATTTGATAAGCATAGGAATCTTCAACATATGAAGGCGATCCACCTGGCAATCCTGTATTGTAAACCAAGTTTAAATATAACTTAAGATTAGGAATGTTTGGCATATAATCTTGAAATAAAATTCCAAATTTAAGTCTTTGATCTGTTGGACGAGCTATAAAACCTTTTCCGTCTTGATTTTCCTCAGTTTTTAAGTACCCAAAACTAAACCAAGATTCGGTTCCAGGAACAAACTCACCATTTAACCTAGCGTCAAATCCGTAAGCATAAGCTTCTGCGTTATTGTTTGCTCTATATCGGATGCGAACATTGTCTATTGTATAGGTATTTACATCCGTAATATTTTTATAATAAGCTTCTGAAACCAATTTAAAAGGGCGATTCCACATTTTAAAACTGTAATCATTACTTAAAACGATATGAAATGATTGTTGGGCTTTTACATTTGTTTGAACTACCCCATCATAATCTCGAAGTTCTCGATAAAAAGGGGGTTGATGATACAAACCTCCAGACAATCGAAACATCATATCTTTACGCCAGTTAGGTTTAAAAGCAAATTGAGCTCTAGGTGAAAAAGTAAATTGACTAGCTCCATCAGGTCGATTATCAGCGGTAACTTGCCATTGATGAGAACGAATTCCTGCGTTTAACCAATACTCATGAGCTCCTAATTTCCCTCTATAATTCCATTGTAAATATCCTGACAATCTATTAATTTTAGTAAAATTAGTAGCTCTAATATTTTTATAAGGTGCTAATGGCCCATAATAAGGATTATAAGGTTGATTGTTTACATATTCCAATAATGGATTTGGTAATGAAAAACCAGCAGAATCTACTGCCTCCCACTCTACTAATCGATCTCTAATGTCCTCAATAGTAAACTTTGCTCCCCATTCAATTTGAGATTTTTTATTAATTTCATGAAAACCTTTAACTTCTGTATTAACAATTAGTGCATCTAAATTATTACGAGCATGATTTAATTGGGAACCTACACCACGAGAAAAAACCACATCACCAAAGGTATCAGAACCAATATTTGCATCAACTTCACCTAATCTATATTGAGCCAAGATATCATAATATTCTTGCTCTTGCGTATGATAACCTGAAAGAATAAATTTTAATTTATTTTTTTCATTGTATTGATAAACGGCTTTCCCTGCACCAAAAAAAGTAAGGTATTTATCCTTTTCTTGTCCTTCATAAAACACTAATAAAGCAATAGGTTCATCAATAGTTCCAAAATTGGTTTGACGCGTTAATGGTTGATAGTTGTATTTATTTTGTGAAATATTGCCTAAAA
>DIST01000008.1 GCA_002421645.1 Flavobacterium sp. UBA6203 | reverse complement strand
GAGAAAATGCGTTGGCTTTAATTCAAAAAGTAACTTCAAATGACGCTTCTAAATTAGTTGATGGAAAAGCACAATATTCTTGTTTACCAAATAACGAAGGCGGAATTGTTGACGATTTAATCGTTTATAAAGTGGCAGATAATCACTATATGTTGGTGGTAAATGCTTCTAACATTGAAAAAGATTGGAATTGGATTTCATCGCACAATGATTTAGGTGTGGACATGCAAAACCTTTCGGATGACTATTCTTTATTAGCGATTCAAGGACCAAAAGCGGCAGAAGCTATGCAATCCTTGACTTCTATTGATTTAGCTAATATGGGATATTACACATTCCAAATTGGTGATTTCGCAGGAAAAAGCGATGTAATTGTTTCGGCTACTGGTTATACGGGTTCGGGAGGATTTGAAATTTACTTTAAAAACGAAGATGCAGAATACATTTGGAACAAAGTTTTTGAAGCGGGTGCAGCATTCGGAATCAAACCAATTGGATTAGCAGCGCGTGATACGTTACGTTTAGAAATGGGATTCTGTTTATACGGAAACGACATCAACGATACGACTTCGCCATTAGAAGCAGGTTTAGGATGGATTACGAAATTCGATAAAGAATTCACGAATTCAGAAAACTTGAAAAAACAAAAAGAAGCAGGTGTTTCTCGTAAATTAGTTGGTTTCGAAATGATCGAAAGAGGAATTCCTCGTCACGATTACGAAATTGCTGATGCAAACGGAAATGTAGTTGGAATCGTAACTTCTGGAACACAATCACCTTCAATGGGAATTGCTATCGGAATGGGATATGTTCCAACAGCTTTAGCTACACCAGATTCTGAAATTTACATTAGAATTAGAAATAAAGATATTAAAGCGAAAGTGGTTAAAATGCCGTTTTACAAAAAATAATCAAGAACAAGGGCAAGTACAAATTTGAAAATTGAAATTGACCTTGAATTTGACCTTGAAATTATTATTTTTGCATCGAAATTTTGAACAACGAATTAAGAATATTGAAATTATATAGAAATGGGAAGAGCGTTTGAATTTAGAAAAGCCCGTAAAATGAAACGTTGGTCAGCAATGGCTAAAACGTTTACAAGAATTGGAAAAGATATCGTAATTGCCGTAAAAGAAGGCGGTCCAAATCCTGAAACTAATGCACGTTTAAGAGCGGTTATTCAAAATGCGAAAGCAGCGAATATGCCCAAGGAAAACGTAGAGCGTGCCATTAAAAAAGCATCGGATAAAGATACAGCTAACTATAAAGAAGTATTATTTGAAGGCTATGCACCTCACGGTATTGCTATTTTGATTGAAACGGCTACCGATAACAACAACAGAACGGTTGCTAACATTAGAAGTTACTTCAACAAATGTAATGGAACAATGGGAACACAAGGTTCGGTTGAATTTATGTTTGATCATACGTGTAATTTTAGAATTCCAGCAGAAGGACAAGATGTGGAAGAACTAGAATTAGAAATGATTGATTTTGGTGTAGAAGAAATCTTTGCAGATGAAGACGGTATTTTAATGTACGCTCCTTTTGAAAGTTTTGGTGCTATCCAAAAAGAACTTGAAGCTCGTGGATTAGAAATCTTATCTTCTGGATTTGAAAGAATTCCACAAGTAACAAAAGAATTAACACCTGAACAAGTAGCAGATGTTGAAAAACTATTAGAAAAAATTGAAGAAGACGATGACGTGATGAACGTTTATCATACAATGCAAGAAAGCGCTGAGTAATTCTTTTTCTGTCTTAATATTGAAATCCTTGCAAGAAATTGTGAGGATTTTTTTATATATTAGCTATATATAAACTTCGTTAAGTTATTTGATAGCTGTATGCTATGTTGTTCAAAAAAATCAACAAAATAAATCTATGAAAAGAAAATTTTTATTTTACACAATATTTTTAAATTGCTTATTATTATCTGCACAAGAAGAAATAACTGCTAAAGTTACAATTGATGAATACTTAAACTTACAAGTAACTCAAATTTTTAATGAAAATAATAATGACATTTATTTATTTCCAAAAGAAGTTTCATTAAATCCAAAAGAATTTAAGTTTTTAAGAGAAATAGGTAAATTAAAAGAGTACGAAATTCAAAATGTAAATAATATCAATTTTGAAATCATTACAAACGCTTCAAGATTAAAAAATGATTTTTTTATTACTGATTTGAAGTATACAGGAATAAAAAGAAAAGATTTCTTCGATTTGAAAAAATTCAATCTTGAAATTTCATCAAAAAAATATAAAATTATTTTTCCATCAAAAGATGATTTAAAAGAAACTTATACAACTTCTCCAAAAATTGTTGCTGGAGATTTTAATTTCTTTGAAGAAAATGGTTTTAAAGTATATTATTTGGAAAAGGAATATTTAGACGAGATAAAAAAAGCCACCATAGGAATGGACAACTCTTTTAACTATTATGCGAAATATTTTGGAGAAAAAAGAAAACCCAAAATTGTATTTGCTCCTAATAATGAAACGAGTGAAACTACCGAAAACTTAATTGTTTTTAATTCTGACGTGGTTAAGGGTAAAAATAAAGAAAATACAGTATCTCACGAAATAGCTCATATTTGGTTTGGTCAAGATGGATTAATAATAAAAGAAAGACCAGTAACCGAGGGTATTGCTGAATTTCTTTCTATGCAATATGTTATATCACAATATGGTGAAAAAGGGCTTGACAAATCTATTAATGAAAGATTATTTAATTTAGAAGGAGAAAAATCATTATATAACTTAAAGGAAAAAAATTTAGACTTGAAACAAATAAATTCATTATCCTATAGATTACTACCAATGTATTTCCATTCAAGACAATTAAGAAATTCAAACTTTATTAATGAACTTGCAGACTTATATAAAAACAAAGAAAAAGAAAGAAAAACAAGCCTTGATGATATCAATAAATTCTTTCAATCAAAGGGATATGAAAATATTTCAACTGAAGAATTATTTCCTGATTTTTTTATTTCAGAATGTTCTCCTAATGAAGTTTGTATAAAATCAAATACTGAAAAGAATTATGACGTTGAAATAAGCATTGTAGACTCAAACAATCAAAAGTCTTTAAAAACTTTATCTTTTTCAAAAGAACAAAAAATCAATATTGAAAACATTAATAGAATAATTGTAGATCCATCTTATAAAATTTTACAAACATCAAGGTTAAATGATATTTGGAATAAGAATGATACTTCTATTTTTAATAAAAATCGTTATTTCAAAATTAATGTTGGTACTAAACTAGAAACATTCTCAAATGCTGTTGTAGCTTATTTAAGTCATAATACAGATACTATTTCTACCAATATAACAGTAAGTAAAGAAGAGTTGAAAAACCTTAAAGAGTTAAGAAAGAACTATTTAAATTGCATGATAACAGGAGCTAGCGCTTCTTATTCAAAAGAGAAAAATTTATTATATATTAACTTTGCTTTCTTTGATGAAATTAAAAATGAAACATCCGTTTTAAAATTAATTTTTAAATTCAACACAGAAGAAACTTCATTAGAATCATTTAAATTCTATAAATAAGGGCATATAAGATTGAGGTCGTGCTAAACGAAATGCACTAAATAATAACAGAATAAACATAAATTTACAAAATGAAACATACAATTTATTTTACTTTTCTTTTTTCAATTTTAATTGGACAAACAATTTTTGCACAAAAGAAATTACCAATTATCAAAGCACACTCAAAAAGCGTTGATATAAAAGATGACAACCAATTAAGAAAAAACGCTTGGACAATCGTTCCAGAGGAAAAATTAGATATTTATACAACTTCTGCAAAAAAAGTTACATTTTACACAGACATTGATTCTATATCATTTAAAGTTGACCCAAAAAAACAATACAATTTTATTATTTTACTAAATGGAAAGGATTCTGCACGAACGCAAATTAAACATAAGCCTTCACGATTAGATATTTTAAAAAATGCTGGAAAATATGATTATACTGACAATCGATTTGTTCCGAAATTCACATATCAATCAGCTGAAAATCCTAACCTACAAAAAATCAGACAAGATTTAAAATTAGATTCCATTGCAGGAAAAGGAAGCGAACTTTCTCAAATATTTAATTTACTTCATTGGGTACATAACCTGGTTAAACACGACGGAAGTTCAGATAATCCAACACTTAAAAATGCAATTGAGTTAATCAATGTTTGTAAAGTTGAAAATCGTGGAGTGAATTGCCGAATGTTAGCTACAATTCTTAATGAATGTTACCTTTCAATGGGGATAAAATCAAGATACATTACTTGCATGCCAAAAGAAACAAAATTTGATGACTGTCACGTAATCAATATGGTTTACAGCAAAGAATTGAAAAAATGGATTTGGATTGATCCAACTTTTGACTCATATGTAATGGATGAAAAAGGAAATTTATTAGGAATACAAGAAGTTAGAGAAAGACTTGTAAAAGGACTGCCTTTGGTTCTTAATGCAGATGCTAATTGGAATAGAGAAAACTTACAGACAAAAGAAGATTATCTTGAAAATTATATGGCAAAAAATTTGTACAGACTTCAAACTCCTTTAGTTAGTGAATATGACTCTGAAACTTGGAAAAGTGGTAAAGAAGTAACGTATGTTGAATTGTTACCATTAGATGGTATTGAACAAACACCACAAATGAAAGAACAAACAAATAATTCAACAGGAGTAAAATTCATTTATTATAAAACGAATAATCCAAATCTATTTTGGACAAAACCAGAATAAAAAAACTATAACGTAGAATCCCGATAGCGCGGAATTGCATTCCGTGCCCACAAAACAAAAAAATCAATTACTTGATAATTTCAATTTTTAAAGCTTCTTCTTGGTTCACCGAATCAAAGAAACCTTGCTCGTTCATCCAATCATCGCTAAATACTTTACTCATGTATCTTGAACCGTGGTCTGGGAAGATGATTACTACATTACTATTAGCATCAAATTCGCCTTCTTCAGCGTATTGTTTCACCGCTTGGAAAGCAGCTCCAGAAGTATATCCTACGAATAACCCTTCTCGTTTTGCTAATTCTCTTGCTGTGTGCGCGCTGTCTTCGTCAGAAACTTTGATAAACTTATCAATCACATCAAAATCAGTAGCTGTTGGAATCAAGTTTTTACCTAAACCTTCTATACGGTATGGATAAATTTCAGCGTTATCAAATTCTTTTGTTTCGTGGTATTTTTTCAAAACCGAACCAAAAGCATCAACTCCTAAAACTTTAATATTTGGGTTTTTCTCTTTTAAGAAACGAGCCGTTCCCGAAATAGTTCCTCCAGTTCCACTACAAGCAACAAGGTGTGTAATTTTACCTCCAGTTTGTTCCCAAATTTCTGGACCTGTACTTCTATAATGGGCATCGATATTTAAATCATTGAAATATTGGTTGATGTAAACTGAACCTTTAGTTTCTTCGTGTAAACGTTTTGCAACATTGTAGTAAGAACGCTCATCATCAGCAGAAACGTGCGCTGGGCAAACATAAACCTTCGCTCCCATTGATCGCAACATATCGATTTTATCTTTTGATGATTTAGAACTCACCGCTAAAATACAATCGTACCCTTTGATGATACTTACCATTGCTAAACTAAAACCTGTATTTCCTGAAGTCGTCTCAATAATCGTGTCACCAGGTTTAAGGATACCTCGTTTTTCAGCTTCTTCAATAATGTATAATGCGATGCGGTCTTTTGTAGAATGTCCTGGGTTGAAGGCTTCAACTTTAGCATAGAAATTACCTGTTAAATCAGCTGAAACTTTACTCAGTTTGATTAATGGTGTATTTCCAATTAATTCCAACACACTATTATAGGCTTTTATTTCTTCTTTCATATGAAGATACAGTTTGTTTTAATGTTTCCAAAATACTATGCATTACTAGCATTTGTAGTATTTTATACTTATTTAATGTCTCTAAATTGCCAAATTTGACACTTCTAAAACCTTGCAAATTTAACAAAAAAAGTTTAACTACTTCTTAATTTTTTCTAAATCTAACAAAAAGGCAAATTCTTTTGCTAATTCTTTCAATGCTTCGAATCGTCCAGACGCACCACCATGTCCTGCATCCATGTTTGTATCTAAATACAACTGATTGTCATTTGTTTTCATAACGCGTAATTTTGCTACCCATTTTGCTGGTTCCCAATATTGCACTTGTGAATCGTGAAGCCCTGTAGATACATACATATTTGGATAAGCTTGCGCTTTCACTTGATCATAAGGCGAATACGACAACATATAATCATAGTATTTTTTCTCATTAGGATTTCCCCATTCGTCATATTCTCCAGTTGTTAATGGAATCGTGTCGTCTAACATTGTTGTAACCACATCCACAAAAGGAACTTGAGCTATTACTCCGTTGTATAATTCTGGATTCATGTTTACAATGGCTCCCATCAATAAACCTCCTGCCGAACCACCTTCCGCATATAAATGGGCTGCCGAAGTATATTTTTCTGCAATCACAAACTTGGAACAATCAATAAAATCAGTAAAAGTGTTGATTTTCTTTAAAAGTTTTCCGTTTTCATACCATTCTCTTCCTAAGTCCTCACCTCCTCTGATGTGCGCAATTGCATAGATAAATCCTCTATCTAATAAACTCAAACGAGTAGATGAAAAGTAAGGATCCATCGTTGCTCCATAAGAACCGTAAGCATATAACAATAATGGATTTTTACCATCTTTTTCAATTCCTTTTCTATATACCATTGAAATAGGAACTTTTGTTCCATCGGCAGCAGTAGCCCAAACACGTTCTTCGATGTAATTATTCTTGTCGAATTTTCCACCCAAGATTTCTTGTTCTTTCAAGATTTTTTTCTCCTGAGTTCTCATATTGAAATCAATTACAGAAGAAGGTGTTGCCATAGATTGGTAGGCATAACGTAGTATTTCAGTATCAAAATCTACGTTAGTAGTAGTGTAAGCCGTATACGTTTCAATATTAAAAGGCAAGTAATACTCCCCTTTTCCACTCCATGGCATAATTCTGATTTTATTCAAACCATTTGAACGCTCTTCCACTACCAAATAATCTTTGAAAATTTCGATTCCTTCTAATAAAACATCACTTCTGTGTGCAATTAAATCTTTCCAGTTTTCAGCTGAAGTAGCCGTTTCTGGTGTTTTCATTAATTTAAAGTTGGTTGCTTTATCTTTATTAGTTACGATGTAAAAACTATCACCATAATGTGAAATCGAATATTCTAATCCACGCGTTCTTTTTTGGAAAACTTTAAATTCGCCATTCGGATTCTTAGCATCTAAAATTTGGTATTCAGAAGTCAACGTACTCGATGAACCAATAACTAAGTATTTTTTTGATTTTTCTTTGTAAACAAACGTATTAAAAGTATCGTCTTTTTCATGAAAAACCATAACATCTGTTGAAGCCTCTGCTCCTAAAGTATGCTTATAAATTTTATCAGAGCGTAAAGTTTGAGCATCTTTACGAGTATAAAATAAGGTTTTGTTATCGCCAGCCCAAGTAGAACCTCCCGTTGTGTTTTCTAACTTTACCGGAAGAATTTCACCTGTTTCTAAGTTTTTAATTTGAATGGTATATTGTCTGCGCGAAACCAAATCCACACCAAAAGCTACCCATTTGTTATCTTCACTTACATTTAATCCAGATAAATTAAAATACGCATGTCCTTTTGCCATTTCATTACAATCAAACATGATTTCTTCTTTGGCATCTAAACTTCCTTTTTTACGAGAATAAATTGGGTAATCTTTCCCTATTTCAAAACGAGTGATGTAGTAATATCCGTTATACAAATAGGGAACCGAACTATCATCTTCTTTGATTCTCGACTTCATTTCCAAAAACAATTCGTCTTGTAATGGTTTTGTATGAGCTGTAGATTGCTGATAATATTCGTTTTCTTTATTTAAGTAATCGATAACTTCTGGATTTTCTCTTTCATTTAACCAATAATAATTATCAATTCTCTTGTCTCCATGTTTTTCTAAAGTTTTAGGAACAATTTTAGCTACAGGAGGAACTATTTTATTTGACATTTTTTTTGTTTTATTTTGACTGTAAGCAGAAACAAAAATAATACAACTAAGAAGTAAATAGGTGATTTTTTTCATGAAGTTTTAAACTAATTATTAACCGCTAATTTACTATTTTTGCCTTAATAAAAAAAATAATATTATGTTTGGAGATATCATGGGTATGATGGGTAAATTAAAAGAAACCCAACAAAAAGTTGAAGAAACTAAGAAGCGTTTAGATTTTGTTTTAATCGATGAGAAAAGTTCGGATGGCTTATTACAAGTTACCTTAACAGCCAACCGAAAAATCAAAAACATTACGATAAGTGATGATTTACTTAACGATAAAGAAATGCTTGAAGATTATCTAGTTAACGTTTTAAACAAAGCTATCGAAAAAGCAACAAACGTTCACGAAACAGAACTGGCTGCTGTTGCAAAAGAAGGCATGCCAAATATCCCAGGAATGGATCTATTTAAATAATATCTTCTCAAGAAATTAGAAATTAAAATAAGATTCTTTTTTACTTGTTCCTTATGATTTTAATTAAAGTTGTACATCTTTTAGCAAAAAGATGTATGACTTTTTATTTAAAGTCGTATATCTTTTTTTATATTTGTTAGGTTAAAATATTTAATTAAACCTTACACTGTAAAAAAATGCCCGTTCAATTTAAAATGATACCCAAAAAGAATAATTTGGTATCGCCTCCAGAAGTAAAATACTACCCTTGTGCCGTTAGTCAAGGAGAAGTGAATTTAGATGATTTAGCCCGAATTGTAGCCAGTAGAACTACCATGAGTAGACCTGATTGTTTTGGAGTCATTATGGCATTAAGTGATGTAATCGGTGAATCATTAGCCAATGGAAATATTGTTAGGGTAGATAATTTAGGAACCTTTCAACTGAATTTAACCGGTACTGCAGCAGAAACAGAAGAAGCATTGGGTAAATCGAACATTAAAGAAGCTAAAATTAATTACCGCCCTTCTAAAGAATTAAAAAATAGAATGAAGAAAATTACTTATAAAAGAATTCGATAATTCATATTATTTAAATCATCCCCATTCCCAATCCAATTGCCACTAAAAGCAATAAAACCGCAACAAAACCTTGGAGAAATTTTAGGGTAACTTTCTTTAAAAGTTGGTTACCCAAATACGCTCCAGTTATAGCACAAAGCGTTGCTGAAATCAACAATAATTTATTTTCATACAACGTATAAGTCGTAATTTTTGAAGCATAAACGCTTAAACGAGTAAAATCGATAAACATCGAAACTACAATTCCTGTAGCGATGAAGCTTTCTTTGGATAAACCGGCTTTTATCAAAAATGCACTTCGCAAAGCACCTTGATGTCCCGAAAGTCCACCGAAAAATCCGCTTAGAATTCCACCTAAAGGCAATTTATCTTTTCCAAATTGCAATTCACTCAAATACGGAATCAAATCTAAAAGCGCAAAAATTATTAATAAAATGGCTATGATGAATTTTATGGGTAATACCTCCCACTCTTTTCCAAAAAGCGAATAACTAAACAAAGGTTGTAAATCCGAAATTTGCAACAACAACCAAGAACCTAACATCGCAGCAAAAATGGCTGGAATTCCGAATTTCATTAAAACTTCTTTGTTGGCATGTTTTCCAACTAAAAAAAACTTGAATACATTATTAGCAAAATGCACCAATCCACACAAACCTATCGCAATATCAACCGGAAAGAACAACATGAAAACAGGAGTTAACAACGTTCCCAATCCAAAACCTGAGAAAAAGGTTAGAATGGCGGTTAAAAAAGCAACGATGGATATGATTACGATTTCCATAAATTATAGTTTCAGGTTTCAGGTTTGAAGTTTGATTTTAAAAATTATTAAAATTTCTTAAATCTGTGTTCTAAAAATTAAAAAGTCAATTTAGAAAACACTTCCATTACATATTCATGCATTACTTCTTTATAATCTAAATGCGTAACAATTCTAAGTTTTCCATGTCCCATTGAACTAATTGCTATTCCTTTTTGTTTCAATTTGTCAATAAAAAGTTTTTCATCTACAAAAGATTGTAAGCCAAAAATCAAAATATTGGTTTCCACAGGTTCCACATTGGCAACCCAAGGCATTTTTTCTAATAAATTACCTAATTCTTTGGCTCTTCTATGGTCAATTTCTAAACGACTGATGTTATTCTGCAACGCAAATAATCCTGCCGCAGCCAAATATCCCGATTGACGCATATTACCACCAAAAATCTTACGTATTCTTAAAGCACGATGCATATCCGCTTTACTTCCCAACAAAACCGAACCAACTGGTGCACCCAATCCTTTCGATAAACAAACCGAAATGGTATCAAACAATTCCCCAAACTGCTTTGGATGTTGTTTTTTTGCTACTAACGCATTCCACAAACGCGCTCCATCTAAATGATATTTCAAATTATGGTCGATACAAACTTGCTTAATTTCTTGTAAAGGTTGTAAATCATAACAAGCGCCGCCACCTTTATTGGTTGTGTTTTCAATACTTACTAACGAAGTTAATGGAGCGTGATAAAATTCGGGGTCATTGATTCCATATTTAACCAAATCAGCTGTAATCATACCGCGATTTCCATCTACCAAACAACACGAAACACCACTGTTAAAAGAAGCTCCACCACCTTCATAATGATAAATATGCGAGTATTTATCACAAATTACTTGCTCACCTGGTTGGGTATGCAACTTAATCGCCGTCTGATTTGCCATCGTTCCGGAAGGGAAAAACAAGGCTGCTTCCATCCCAAACAAATCCGCTAAAGTTTCTTCTAACTCGTTGACTGTTGGGTCTTGTTTATATACATCATCGCCTACTTTAGCATTAAACATAGCGTTTAACATCTCCACTGAAGGCTTCGTTACCGTATCACTAACTAAATTTATTTCCATATATCAATCAGATACCTTATTTTTGATAAAAATTTTTAGGAGCTAATTCCCGCTATCCGTTGCAATCTTTTTTTAAATTTTGTCATACTGAGCTTGTCAAAGTAAAATTTAAAAAAAGGATTTCCACTACTATCGGGGCTATGGCATCCCATTTCAAAACAAAACTACAATATTTATGATTAATACAGAACAAGTCAGAGATATTATTGATCGCCTTGGTGCGTTAAGGAGGTATCTTTGACATCGATGCCAAAACGATTGAAATAACTAACGAAGAAGAAAAAACCTTCGCTCCCGACTTTTGGAACAACGCCAAAGAAGCCGAAGTTATTATCCGAAACCTGCGTTCTAAAAAGAAATGGGTGGAAGATTATAATAAAGGAATTGAGTTTTCAGAAGAACTTCAAATATTGATGGATTTCTTCAAAGAAGGCGATGTTACCGAAGAAGAAGTTGAAGAACACTATCAAAAAACCTTACATCACATTGAAGATTTAGAATTCCGAAACATGCTTTCTGACGAAGGAGATAGCATGAGTGCCGTTTTGCAAATTACCGCAGGTGCTGGTGGAACTGAAAGTTGCGACTGGGCTTCCATGTTAATGCGTATGTATTTGATGTGGGGCGAAAAACAAGGCTATAAAATCAAGGAATTAAACTTTCAAGAAGGAGATGTTGCCGGAATTAAAACCGTAACCTTAGAAATTGAAGGTGAATTTGCTTTTGGTTATTTAAAAGGCGAAAACGGTGTGCATCGTTTAGTACGAATTTCTCCTTTTGATAGTAATGCGAAACGTCATACGTCTTTTGCATCTGTTTATGTGTATCCTTTGGTGGATGATTCTATTGAAGTAGAAATCAATCCTGCTGATATCGAGATTATAACTTCACGCTCAAGTGGTGCTGGTGGACAAAACGTAAACAAAGTAGAAACCAAAGTACAATTGTTTCACAAACCAACGGGAATTCAAATTCAATGTTCCGAAACACGTTCGCAACAAGACAACCGCCAACGTGCGATGCAAATGTTAAAATCGCAGTTGTACGAAATCGAATTAAACAAACGTTTAGCACAAAGAGCCGATATTGAAGCAGGAAAAATGAAAATTGAATGGGGCTCTCAAATCCGTAATTATGTAATGCATCCTTATAAATTGGTAAAAGACGTTCGTTCTGGATACGAATCGAGTGATGTAGATGGAATTATGAACGGTGATATCGATAATTTCTTAAAAGCCTATTTGATGATGATGGGGCAAAAAGAGGAATAATTTTAACAATAAGAACCAACAACAAACTAAATAACACATTAAGTAATGGACTTAAATTTCAATAAAAACGAAGATCACAACAAACTTTTAGTTACTGATTTAAAAAAGCGTTTTGCTCAAGTAAAACTAGGTGGCGGACAAAAACGTATCGATAAGTTACATGCTGAAGGCAAAATGACGGCTCGCGAACGTATTGATTATCTGTTAGATGACAAAGCGAATAGTATTGAAATCGGTGCTTTTGTTGGTGACGAAATGTATGAAGAACATGGTGGTTGTCCATCTGGAGGTGTTGTTGTTAAAATGGGATATGTATCAGGCAAACAATGTATCGTGGTAGCTAATGATGCTACTGTAAAAGCAGGTGCTTGGTTTCCAATTACTGGAAAAAAGAACTTAAGAGCTCAAGAAATTGCTATTGAAAATAGATTGCCAATTATTTATTTAGTAGATTCTGCTGGGGTTTATTTACCAATGCAAGATGAAATTTTCCCAGATAAAGAACATTTCGGAAGAATTTTTAGAAATAACGCAATCATGAGTAGTATGGGAATTACCCAAATTGCTGCTGTAATGGGAAGTTGTGTAGCAGGTGGTGCTTATTTACCTATTATGAGTGATGAAGCTTTAATTGTAGATAAAACTGGAAGTATTTTCTTAGCTGGAAGTTATTTAGTGAAAGCCGCTATCGGAGAAAGTATTGATAACGAAACACTTGGTGGTGCTACCACGCATTGTGAAATTTCAGGAGTTACTGATTATAAAGCAAAAGACGATAAAGATGCTTTAGACCGAATTAAATCGGTCGTAGGTAAAATTGGTGACTATGAAAAAGCAGGTTTCAACAGAGTAAAAGCAGAAAAACCAGCATTAGAACCAAAAGATATTTACGGAATTTTACCAAAATCTCGTGCTGATCAATACGATATGATGGAAATCATCAAACGTTTGGTAGACAATTCAGAATTTGACGAATACAAAGCGGGCTATGGTCAAACCATTATAACAGGTTATGCACGCATTGACGGTTGGGCAGTAGGAATTGTAGCCAACCAAAGAAAAATTGTAAAAACAGCTGGTGCCAAAACGAAACCAAGCGAAATGCAATTTGGAGGCGTAATCTATTCTGATTCTGCAGATAAAGCCACACGTTTTATTGCGAATTGCAACCAAAAGAAAATTCCATTAGTGTTTTTACAAGACGTAACGGGTTTCATGGTAGGTTCTAAATCAGAACATGGTGGCATTATCAAAGATGGTGCTAAAATGGTGAATGCGGTTTCTAATTCGGTTGTACCGAAATTCACTGTTGTAATTGGAAATTCGTATGGAGCAGGAAATTATGCCATGTGCGGAAAAGCCTATGACCCAAGATTAATCTTCGCTTGGCCAAGTGCTGAATTAGCAGTAATGGGTGGTGCTCAAGCAGCAAAAGTATTGTTGCAAATTGAAGCTGCTTCTTTAAAAGCAAAAGGGGAAGAAATTACTCCCGAAAAAGAAGCGGAATTATTTGACAAGATAAAAGCTCGTTATGACAAACAAGTATCTCCTTATTATGCAGCCGCTCGTTTATGGACAGATGCTATTGTTGACCCATTAGACACTAGAACTTGGATTTCTATGGGAATTGAAGCTGCCAACCACGCTCCTATTGAGAAACCATTTAATTTAGGAGTGATTCAGGTTTAATGTATAACACGAATTTCACGAATTTAAACTAATCAATTTAATATTTTTTTTGACATCGCTATATATATCACATGTTCAAGTATTTATTAATATCTCTTATATTATTTAACAATATTGTATATTCACAAATTGACACTCATCTTTTATCTGGAGAATGGATAAAAGTAAAAAACAGAATGGTTGATGGAAGTAAAAATCTTTCAGAATCATTTTCGTCTTCAAAATTTTTAATGTGGAAAATATCTAGTAAAAAAATATGTATAGATTCAGATCCTGTAAATTCTATTGAAGAAACTTGCTTAGATTTTGATTTAGTAAAAAACTTTATAAGAACATCTTCTGAATCTGGTTATGAAATCAATAAACTTACTTCAGACACACTAATAGTAGTTCAAAAAATAAAAGGTATCAATGAAAATGATAAATTAGAAAAACTTTGGTTTGTCAAATCTACAATTATAAGAAATAATTACTTAAATAAACATAATATCGATTCTGTTTTAGTAGCAAATGAACACTTTACACCAACTTTAAATAAAAAATTTATTACAGAAATTCATAAAAATTTTTTAAAGAAAAGTAATTATCCAAATTTTGATTTAATTGGAAACCTAGTCTTCTTTCCTAAGGAAGAAAAATTAGAAATAGAGATAAAAAATAGTAATGATAAAAATGTAATTGAAAATAATAAAGAAATAAGCTATATTAAAACAATGATTGAAAAATCATATAATAATTGGAATCTTAATGATTTTAAAAACTTCAATAAAGTTTACATACCATTTATTATTAAAAGCGAATCATATAAATTCAAAGGAGGTTCCCATAAAGGCACTCCAATATTTTACTTTCTAGAAAATGTAAATGATATTGATAAAATTTATGGGATAAAAATGGAAGATTTAAGAGCCTCAGGTGATAATTTTCAAAAAGGGATAATAGCGTATCAGGATAAAGAATATGAAAAAGCTATAGATTTTTTCTTGGCATCTTACCAAATTGATGAAAGAAATATTGATGCATTATATAATGTAGTTTCAATTTATGCTATATTGAATGATAAAACAAAAATGTGTGATTGTTTAAAAAAACTGAAAGATCTAGAGCAAACTGAAGCAATTAAACTTCACAATGAAAATTGTTTAAATTAATAAAGAATATTATTAATCTATTAAATTTGACCAAACTACAGCTTTCATTTTTTGAATATCTTATTTCTAATTACTTCAGAATTATAAACTTCATTTTGGTCTGAAACCTTTAGAATGGATTCAATTTCTTGTTTGTAATCTGCAATAGATAGTAATTTTCCATTAACATCATAAACATATCCTTCATCATTCAAAATTTGGTCAATTTTATTCAAAACTTCTTCGTTTTGGATATCCAAAATTCGATGAATAATACTTTTTCTATGTGTTTCAATATTCATGAGTAAACTGATTTACACAAAGATAAATATTATTTCAATTACTTTATCTTTGCATCATGTCAAAATCTATTTTTCAACCTTTCAAAACCAACATTTCCGGTATTGCTTTACCTGAGAAATTCACGTTTCCATTTTATTACGAGCCACATGAATTGAGCATTATTGCTGCTTATGAATTGCAATCGTATTTAGAAACACAAAACGATTTTGAACATAATTTCGGATTAAATGAAAAACAAGAAGGTTTGGTCATCGGGAAAATGTTTGGGGTTTTGGTTTGTCAAAATCAAGATGGAGAATTAGGGTATTTATGGGCGTTTTCAGGAAAATTGGCGGGTGTGAATCATCTTCCCTATTTCGTGCCAACCATTTTTGATATGTTGCAAGAAGATGGTTTTTTTAGAAAAGAAGAAGAAGTATTGAACGCCATCAATCGTCAAATTGAAATTTTAGAAAATTCATACGAACTTAAAAACAAAAAAAATCAATTAGAAAACACAAAAATCGAGGCTTCAACCGATATCCAAAATCAAAAAGATAAAATCAAAAGATTAAAGTTGGAACGCGATGAAAAGCGTAATTCTTTCGCTAATTTATCAACTTCCGAAATTGAACAATTGGAATTAGAACTTTCTGAAGAAAGTAAAAAAGAGAGCATTTTACTCAAAAAAATGACGAAATATTGGAATTTTCAAATCGAAAAGGCTCAAAAAGAAGTCAATTTACTTTTAGATGAAATCAACCAATTGAAAGAAGATCGCCGAGTAAAATCGGGAGCATTACAACAAAAACTATTCGCTGAATATTCATTTTTAAACCAATTTGGTGAACGCAAAAGCATTGGCGAAATTTTCAATGACAATCCGCCTGCTGGAGCTGGTGAATGTGCAGCACCAAAGTTATTACATTATGCTTTCGAACATCATTTAAAACCTATTGCTATGGCGGAATTTTGGTGGGGACAATCGCCAAAATCGGAAATTCGTAAGCACAAACAATTTTATCCCGCTTGTAAAAGTAAGTGTGAACCTATTTTGTTTTCGCACATGTTAAGAGGTTTGGAAATGGAATCTAATCCGTTTCAAGAAAATCCAGCAGAAGGAAAAAACATTGAGATTGTTTATGAAGATGACGTATTAGCAGTTATTAACAAACCCTCTGAATTTTTATCGGTACCAGGGAAAATCATTTCAGATTCGGTTTATCAAAGAGTAAAAGAATTGTATCCCAATGCTACTGGACCGCTAATTGTACATCGTTTAGACATGTCAACATCTGGTTTAATGTTGATTGCTAAAGATGAAGAAACGTATGTAAAATTGCAAAGTCAATTTATTAAAAGAACTATTAAAAAGAGATATGTTGCTTTGTTAGATGGCATTTTAGAAGACAATGAAGGTTTTATTGATTTACCACTACGAGTAGATTTAGATGATAGACCAAGACAATTGGTTTGCTACGAACATGGAAAAACAGCCCAAACCAATTGGGAAAAGATTGAAGTAAGAAATAACCAAACATTAGTTTACTTCTATCCTATTACGGGTAGAACGCATCAATTACGAGTGCATGCTTCGCATGAACTAGGTTTAAAAACCCCTATTGTTGGCGATGATTTATATGGCTCAAAAGCCAATCGTTTGCATTTACATGCAGAAAGTTTAACTTTTGAGCATCCCAATACAAAAGAGCCACTTATCATAACAAAAGCTGCTGAATTTTAATATTTATTCACTTTTTGTAACATTTTTCTAAATTCAAACTCTTATATTTAGATATTGAAAATAACACTCATGAAAAACTGTTTTTTAATTGTCCTAACTTTTTTAGGAATACAACAAATCAATGCCCAATTTACACGTCGTGATTCACTTCAAGGAGGTCTACGCATAGAAAGAACATCTTATGATGTAAAGCGTTATGATTTGAATATTATAATAAATCCAGAAGAAAAAAGTATCAAAGGATTTAATGATATCACTTTTGATGTAGTTTCTGCAACTCAAAAAATTCAGATAGATTTATTTGATAATATGAAAGTGGATTCGATTGTTTGGAATACTAAAAAACTGAAATATGTTCGTGACAATGATGCTGTTTTTATTGATTTTCCTGAAAGATTAGCTTTAAAATCGAATCATAAACTTAAATTTTATTATTCAGGGAATCCAAAAATTGCCAAAAACGCACCTTGGGATGGTGGATTTGTTTTCAAAAAAGACAGTAATGGAAAAGATTTTATTGCGGTTGCAGTTCAAGGAACTGGTGCGAGTTTATGGTATCCAGTGAAAGATTCACAAACCGACGAACCTGATAATGGCGCTTCGATTAAAGTAGCCGTTCCAAATGGTTTAATGAATGTTTCCAACGGACGCTTTTTAGGTTCTGAAGATTTAAAAAATGGTTATACCCGTTGGGATTGGGAAGTTAAAAATCCTATTAACAATTATACCATAACCGTAAATGTTGCTGATTATGTTCACATTCAGGACAAAATGCCCGATTTGGATTTAGATTATTATGTATTAAGAGAAAATGAAACAAAAGCTCGTGAACATTTTGCAGAAGTTAAACCTATGATGGAATGTTTTCAATCGAAATTTGGTCGTTATCCATTTTGGGAAGATGGTTATAAATTAGTGGAAACCCCTTATTTAGGTATGGAACATCAAAGTGCTGTAGCTTATGGAAACAAGTACAAAAAAGGCTATATGGGATTTGACCTATCTGGCACAGGTGTTGGTATGTTTTTCGATTACATAACCATCCATGAAACAGGTCATGAATGGTTTGGAAATAGTATCACTAGCATGGATATTGCTGACATGTGGATTCATGAAGGTTTTACTACCTATTCTGAAACCGTATTTATTGAATGTATAAAAGGGTATGATGATGCCATGAAATACATTAACGGGCAAGCAAAAAACGTTAGAAATGATCGACCAATTATTGGACAATATGGTGTTAACAATGAAGGGTCGGGAGACATGTACTACAAAGGCTCACTAATGCTAAATACACTACGACACATAATAGCCGATGATACTAAATGGTGGAAAATAATTTTTGATTATTCTGAAACTTTTAAAAAGAAAATCATTACTACAGCTACTGTTATTGATTATTTTAATAAAGCTTCGGGTTTAAATTTAACACCTGTATTTAATCAGTATTTAAATACCAATCAAGTTCCCTATTTTGTATATAAAGTTAATGGTGATTATTTGTACTACTCCTGGGATAACGTCAATGACGATTTTAATATGCCCATAGATATAGGATTTGAAAATAAAAAGATACGATTATATCCAACTCTAAAGGAACAAAAAATTAAACTCAAAAAATTAAACAAAAGAAGTTTTCAAATATATGATAACCAGTTTTTTGTAAAAATAAAAGAAGACAATTAGTCTTCTTTTTTATTTTATGCTATTTAATGTTTTAACTCGATTGATTTTTTTTGTCTCTGTCTCTACAAATTCTGGAACAAAAAGAACCTCTTTGGGTTTTTCAAATTTCTCTAAAGTATCGAAAAGAGTTGCATCTATGTCGAATTGTTCACCTTCAATGACTAATACCACTCTTGAACCTAAAATATCATCCGGTTGCCCTATTATAAAAAATCGATTTGAAATTTTTGAAGCCAATTTAGCTTCTATTTGTTCAGGAAATAACTTTATTCCTCCGCTATTAATAACATTATCGTATCTTCCTATCCATTTAAATTGATTGTCATTTAAAATTGCAACGATGTCATTAGTAACCACTTTTTCATCAGAGATACTAGGGACATCAATTACTAAACAACTCCTATCGTCTGTAGTAATAGATACGTGTTCTAAAATGTTAAAAAATGCTTCTCCTATTTTTTTTGCAGCAATATGGGTAATGGTTTCGGTCATTCCGTAAGTCTCATAAATATCTGATTTTATTTCTTTTAACTTACTTGCTAAATCATCCGAAACTTTAGCTCCTCCAATGATAATCTTTTTAAATTGATGTAATTTCTCTAAACTATTTTCTGCTTGAAGCGGAACAATAGCAACAAAATCATAGTTTTTATGTGGCAACAAATCATCTAAATGCGAGGTTGGAACCATAATGTCTAATTCCAAACCTAACATCATGGAACGAACAATCATCATTTTTCCGGCAATGTAACGAGCTGGCAAACACAATAAGGCTTTATCTTGAGGATGCAAATTGAAATAATTTCCAGTTGCAATAGCCGAATGTACCATTGATTGCTTCTTGATTGTAATAACTTTAGGTGTACCTGTAGTTCCTGAGGTAGTCAATTGAATCGTTTCTTTATCATCTAGCCAATCCAATAAAAACGAACCTAAATCTTTTTCGTGTTCTTCCCCTTCTTTAATTAGAGTGTAGGCTAATTGATAGAGAGCTTCTTTATCAAAATGAAAATTATTAATTTTAAAGCGGTTGTGTATACTTTTATAATGTGGTATCATTAAATTCTATTTCTTTGTTATCAACTGTTAGTTTTCCTGTCAATTTTTCTTTCCAATTCTCCCATTTATATACTTTAGAAAAAATAAAAAGTAAAATAGGAAATAATACAAAAACTGGGGTTAAAACATCAAAACCCGTTGTTGGCTCAGATAAATCTTTTAAAATAGAATTAGTCTGAAAAGCCGTCCAATCGGCAGTTAATAATAAGGCTCCTACAAGGTTATTAGCTGCATGAAATCCTAGAGCTAACTCTAAACCTTCATCCATTAGTGTTATAATACCCAGAAAAAAACCAGTTCCTATGTAGTAAATCATAATTATATAACCAATTTTATCAACTTCAGGATTAGCTATATGCATTAAACCAAATAACACCGATGTTACAATTAAGGGAATTAATCTACTATTTGTAGCTAAACCTATTCCTTGCATCATGTGACCTCTAAAAAGATACTCTTCAAAACTCGTTTGCATCGGGATTAAAACAATAGCTAAAACCAGAAAAATAAAAAACTTTTCCGCTTTAAAATTCCATACAAAATTCTCAGGTTGGGTAAAATAAAGTGCTAAAATCATCAAAGTTGTGATGCTTCCCCATAAGAAAAAAGAGAAAAAAAAGCGTTTCCAGTCAATTTTTTCACGTGAAGTTGTCAAACTATTTAAAGATTGACCTTGTATGAATTT
>DIST01000030.1 GCA_002421645.1 Flavobacterium sp. UBA6203 | reverse complement strand
TTATTAATCGATACACAAACGATTCACTCACTTTATGACCAGTTTTAGACAAAATTAACATCTCTTTATCATTAATTTGCTCTAAATTATTTCTTTTCTTTTTATAAATTCTATATAAATCCAAAGTGCAATCCAACATTGGAATAATTCGTTCTTTGTTTCTTTTCCCAATAACCCGAATTGTTTTTTGCATTTCACTAATACTATTTAACTTAAGATTTATCAATTCTGCCCTTCTGATTCCAGTAGTATAAAAAAGTTCTAAAACAAATCGATTTCGGATCCCTTCAAAATTATCTGAATATTCATTTTCTAAAAAAACATCTTTCATTTCATTTTCTGAAAATGGAATTTGAACTTTTTTAGCCGTTTTTAACGATTTATGCTTAAGAAGTGGATTTACAGAAATTTGCTTAACTTTTAGTAAAAATTTATAAAAGGATTTTAATGCTGAGATTTTTCGATTAACAGAAGTAGTCGACATATTTTGTTCCACCAAAATAACTATCCAATTTCTAATATTCGGATAAACAACTTCTTCCAAAGAAACTGACTGTTGCTTTAAATAATTCTCAAAAGATAAAATATCATCTAAATATGCACGAACTGTCAAAGGAGAATAATTCTTCTCTTTAACCAAATAATCTTGATATGCCTGTAGATTTGAAGTCATAAAAAAACCGCTAAAAACAAAGTTACACTTTATTATTTAGCGGTTAGTATAGTTTATTCAAAAATATTAACTTTCTAATGAGTCTCTCAATCCTTGAATATAAGCTGCTTTTTGAATTTTAGCTCTGTTTAAAACAGATGGCTTAATGAAAGCTTGACGTGCACGTAACTGACGAACAGTTCCTGTTTTATCAAATTTTCTTTTATAGCGCTTTAATGCTCTATCGATATTTTCTCCGTCTTTAATTGGTATAATTAACATAATATAGACACCTCCTCTCGTTAAGAGGTGCAAATATACATTCTTTTTTTTAAAAATACAAATAATTAATTAAATTCCACCACTATATTGCCTTGAAAATCCCTTACCATTGTTACCGAAAAAAACCTGTTAGACCAAGAAGTCTGATCAGGAATACAATTATCTGGATTATTTAATGTTACATATCCATCTGCTAAGATATTACCTCGAGGACCAAGGTACTTAAATTTCACAATACTAAAATCTGGCAAACCATAATTTGAATCACAATATGCTGGACTAACTTGAAAAGAATTATCTAACCAAATTTGGGAGCCAAAATCCATAAATGTAATCCTTTCAAGCTCTATTGTATAAGCATTAATTAACAGTCCTGAGAGACTCACAGAATGAGCGCAATTCAATTCAGCAACTCCTACATCATATTGAACTCTTACGTTTGATGAATTCACAATTGTTAATGATTGAGCTGAAGACATACCACTAATTAAAAGAAAAGTAATAAAAAAAAATTTCATAATTATTTTGAATTAAATTTTGATGAAATCGTACATTAAAATTAATCAAAAATGCACAACTTATATTTATTATTCTAACCTACTATTTTACAGCCGGCTGGTAATTTTGATTATCAATTATCATTTTTGATAAAATTTCTTTTAAAATTTCAGAAGTTCCTCCACCAATTGGTCCTAAACGACTATCTCTTAACAAACGAGCTAGAGGATATTCTTCCATGTATCCATAACCGCCTAACATTTGCAAACAATCATAAATTGCTAAATCTGCAACTTTAGTCGATTTTAATTTTGCCATGGTTGCTTCTTTAACCACATATTCTCCTTTATTTAATCTTGCTACAGCAGCATAATTAAATATTTTACAATGTTCCACTTCTGTTGCATGTTCTACCATTGTATGTCTTAAAGCTTGGAATTTATTAATTGTACTTCCGAAAGCTTCACGTTGTGACATATATTCAATAGTGTACTCAATTGCATATTCTGCTCTTGCGTGAGCATTGATAGCCATAATTAAACGTTCTAAAGCAAAATGTTGCATGATATACGGGAAACCTTTTCCTTCTTCACCCATTAAGTTTTCTAATGGAATTTCCAGATTGTCAAATGCAAGCTCTGCTGTATCTGATGCTCTCCACCCTAATTTATCTAGCTTAGTTGCTGAGATACCTGGTGTTTTTGCATCCACCAAAAAGATACTAATTCCTTTATTCCCTAATTCTGGATTAGTTTTAGCTGCTAACACATAGTAATCCGCATAAACGCCATTTGTTATAAACGTTTTAGAACCATTTATTATAAATTTATCACCCTTTCTCACAGCAGTTGTTCGCATTCCAGCTACATCACTACCTCCAAATGGTTCGGTAATACATAATGCTCCAATTTTTTTTCCAGCAATACTTGGCGCTAAATATTCTTGTTTGATTCTTCCATCGCCTTCTGCATTTAAATGAGTCATGGCTAAATAAGCATGAGCCCACATTGCAGCAGCAAAACCAGACGACTTCACTTTTTGAAGCTCTTCTAAAAAAATAACTGTATAAAATAAATCCAAACCCATTCCACCATAAGCTTCTGGATAATTCAATCCAAAGAAGCCCATTTCACCGAATTTCTCCCAAATAAAACGCTCAATAGTTCCTGTTTTTTCCCATTTTTCAATGTGAGGTACCACTTCTTTATGTAAAAAATCTCTAAAACTTTGTCTGAATAATTCGTGTTCTTCTGTGAAATACATTGAATTCATAAATCTGTAATTGTATAGGTTGTTTTATTGGTAATATTTTTAAAAATCCAAATATAAAGCGATTATTTTTATTTTTTCATTAGGCATTCCCTTAATTTTTGTTAAATCATCAATATTCTTAATACCATTATTCATAGTTCTATAGATGACGATTTCTCTAGCTAATGCATAATTGAAAAAGGGAAATTTAGCCAATTCTTTCTGTGACAAATCGTTGATTGCAATTTTCTTTATTCCATTTTGAGTTTTTACAACAAATCGTTTCTCTAAATCAGCTAAAGCTTCTGGACTAATTCCCCACATATACTGAAATTGCTCCATACTAACAAAGCATCCTAACTTTTCTTTCTCTTGCAGAATTTTATCTGCTAATTTTTCTCCAATACCATAAACCGCAATTAAATCTTCTCTTGTTGCACTATTGATATCTTTTTGAACAATCTTCTCTTTTTCTTTAGGCAAAAACTTGTGGAACTTCTCTGAAGTACCATTGGTTTTATTTTTTACCCAATCTGGAAATTTAAAGTACGGACTAATCTTAGAAAGAAATGCATTTGAAACTTGAGTAACCTGCTGAAACTCTTCTGCAGAATTTACAAACTTCCCTTTTTTTCGATAAGCATGCAAACGATCAATTTCCTGAATTGACATTCCTAATTTATAGCCTTTATAATCGGTAATGTAATTGGGATTAAATGGATAAATCGTATCTTTTTTGGTAGCTTGAGTATTTTTTAAACTATCAATTTCATTTTGCACTGATAACCATGCTTTATCTTCAGAAGTATTATTGGTAGAAATAAAATTATCGTTTAGAAAAAAATAACCTAATTGCACTAAAATGATAATTGCAAACAACAAAAAAATCCCACTTCTGTGTTCTCTTGAAAACAGGAAGTAGGATTTTAATTTATTCATTTTTAAAAAATTAATCGTTTTTTCTTACTGACTCTTCATCATTTTCAGAAAAAGAATCTGGCTCTTGAGCAGGAGGCGTTGTTAAGACTTTATAAAAAAAGAACCCTGTTAAACAAATCACAATTCCTTGCGCCAAAACCATAGTTATTAATGCTGCTGAATTCATAATGTAGCCCTCCCTTCTTTAACACGTTTCTTATAAGCAACGTAAACAATTATTGAAATAAATATAAAAAGCGTTAACAATAGCATTCTTCCGATAAACTTATATAAAGTATTGTTTGTAAAATCTCCTTTAGCAATTGCATCACCAGGTTTAATAACATCCCCCACTTTTACAATAGCTTCTTGATTTAAACTTGAATCAAATTTATATTCTTTTGTATCATTGAATTTTTCAACAAGAACTTGATTTGATACTTTATCAAATTTCTTTCTTTCGCTTTCAAATTCAAATTTAACATAATCTGATTTTACTTCAATAACTATACCTGATACCTTACCAGAACCTTCAAAATTTTCAGCAAAATAATTCTCCGCAAACCACTCTTTATTTTGTGTATCATTATTTTGAACTTGATTAACCCAATCAGGAATACTTGAAACCAAAACAGCACCTAATAATAAAGGAGTAATAATTAAAATTACATATTTAAAGAATTTAGGTAATTTGATATCTGCCCCTTTATTGATTTCATCCCAACCTCTATTGATACCAAAAATATAAGAAAACAATACGGTTTCTAGGAATGCAAATACAACTAAACTCACAGTCCCAGCCCAATAATCATATTGATCAAAAACACCTTGATTATAGAAAATAACTGTAGGCAATCCCATAATTAAAGCTAATGCTCCAAAAGACCAAGCTCCTTTATTTTTTGACCAACCAAACTCATCCGACATAAAGCCCATCCATGGAGTTCCCATAGCTAATGAAGAGGTAATTCCTGCAAAGAATAAAAGTCCAAACCAAAATACTCCAGCCAAAACAGCTAAAAGACCTCCCCATTGTTGGAATAAATAAGGCATTGTTTGAAAAGCCATACCAAAACCAGCATTTTGAATAACCCAATCTAATCCTAAATATCCTGCTGCGATTGGAATAACAATTAAAGATCCTAAAACCACTTCAACGAATTCATTCATGAATCCAGCAGAAACAGCATTCAAGGCCACATCGTCTCTTTCCTTTAAATAAGCAGCATAACAATGAATGGTTCCCATTCCTACAGAAAGTGTAAAGAAAATTTGTCCAGCAGCAGCTAACCATACTTTTGGATTAGCTAAAGAGTCAAATTGTGGTGTCCATAAGAAATTTAAACCATCCCAAGCATTTGCATTTGGAAAAATATCTGATGCTCCACTAGTTCCTAAAGTAATACCTCTTACTGCTAAAATTACACCAAATAAAATTAACAATGGCATACCAATTTTTGCTACTTTTTCAATTCCACCTAAACCTTTAGACAAAATCCAAGTATTTAAAAGTAAACAAATCACATAAAAAATTACTGCTTCATATGGAATTCCGGTTGTAGAATGAGAAATATCGACATAAGAATTGAAAAATCCTGCAACATTAGCTTGGCTCATTCCGTCAAATGTACCAACAATCGAATGATACACATAAGACATTGTCCAAGATTCAATGTAACAATAATAAGCCGCAACGGCAATATTGGTAAAAATTCCAAATACTCCAATATATTTCCAAATACGACCTTTAGCCATTGTATCTAAAATATAAGGTGTACTATGATTACCAAATTTCCCACCAAAACGACCTGTTGACCATTCAATCAACAATAATGGAATTCCCATTATTAAAAAACAAATCAAATAAGGTATAATAAATGCACCTCCTCCATTTTGCACTGCTTGAACTGGAAATCTTAAAAAATTACCCAATCCTACAGCGTTTCCAGCCATGGCTAAGATAAGTCCAACGCGTGAACCCCATGATTCTACTTTTGCTGTCATATAATTTTATTGGTTGTTAATTTTTCAAAGATAATAAAAGTATCTAAAATTCAAATAAAACTTACACTTAATGAAATTTTATAAGTCAAAAACTGAACTTCTTTTAGTTTTTATCATATCTTTTAACTTTAAAAGAAAAGCCAAAGTAAGATACAATCCAAATCCTAAACCTACTGTTATAAAAGAAATATAGATAAAAAACAAGCGAACATTTGTTGCGCGCATCCCTAATCTATCAGCGAAGCGTGTGGCAACAAAAAATCCGTGTTTTTCAAAAAAATGTAATAGGTTTTGAACCATTTTTAAATATTTTTTTTCAAAAATACGATTATTTTTTTAGAATAAAATGACCAATTGCACAATCCATACACTTTTTACTATCGCAATAATTCTTTTTTAACTCTAATAAGGCTTGAGATTCATAGACATTATTTATCTGTAATCCGAATTTCTTAAACTTTTCAATAATCGCATTTTGTTCCGCTGGAATTAAAGTCGCCAAATCAATTAATTCTTGAGTAATCTCTTTTTGCTGACTTCTGGCATAAGCAAATCGAAGCGGAATGATTGTATTTATAACCAATAAATCGATGAATGATTTAGAAAGCTTTTTCATCTTTTTCGAACTTTCTTTATCAAAATTATAATGCATTTCCCAATATTTACTGACACCTATATTAAAAATTTGATATAATTCATTTATGGATGTACTATTCATAACCAAAGAAAATATATTCTTTCGATGAAAATACAAATTAGCCAATTGCGCCAATCGAATAGTAGGAAAATTATCAGGACGATGCTTGAAAAATTCCACCGAGCCAGCTACTTTTTCTTGTAATTGATATTTCTGAACTAAGTAAGCATAGGATTTTTGCAGTTCTTTTGCATAACTATCTTGAAAATCATGAGAAAGTAAATTTGCTTGACCTAACAATAAAGCTTCTAGTGATTCTAGAGAATAAGATTCTTTTCGAACTACGGAAAATAGAATCGATTTAGCAACTTTGTAAAACATTTCGCCATTCGTATTTAAACCAAAATTTTTAGCCAAAAGACAAAACAAAACCGCTTCCCAATCTTGATTAGAAGTTTCCGCTAACTCAAAAATCAATTGCGATTTTCTTTCTAAACGATCAAAAAACAAACGTTCTTGCCAATTATTAAAAATAAAATCATCTACATTTCGTAACTCATTTTCACAATAAATCCAAGATTTCTGACTTACTAACGATTGATATTTATGCAAATCCGAAAGCGAGACATATTCCTTGAGTTCTAACGTTGGAATTTCGGAATTATTTTTTCTAAAAATAGGCACATCATGTTCCCAAACGACATGTAAAATCACCGAATCGTAATTCGAATCTTTCTCGTGATTGTGCACATACCAATCCGATGACTTGAGATGAATTTCAACATTTCCAGCCCATTTTTGATTTCCGATAATAAGTTGCGCATTGAAAAAATCAGGTCCCGCAAGTTGTAAATATTGACCCGAATTGAGAATTTGAATCGATTCTCCTTTTGTAGTTTTTATATTGGCAATATCAAATTTCTTGAATTGCCACACGTGGTGCAAAAAATCTTCTTTCATTCTGTATGGCGTATATAATTGAAAAACAAAGGTATAAAAATAAAAAAACCTGCAAAAATTAATTTACAGGTTAATCAAAAACAAATATCCAATTCTTATTTTATTGAACCAATAATATCATATTTCGTAATAATGTGATGTTTACCATTTCCTAAATCAATTAAAACCGCTTGGTTATCTTTAGTGATTAATTTAGAAACTTCCTCAACTGGTGTTCCAATTTTTACAATTGGAAATGGTTTCCCCATTACTTCGCGAATTGGTCGTTCCGCAGTATTTTTATCTGAAATGAAACTTTGGAATAAATCTGATTCATCAACAGAACCTACAAAACCATTTACATCAACTACTGGAATTTGAGAGATTTTATATTTTCTCATTCTTTCGATAGCGTGCGAAACTAATTCTTCAGTACGAACAATTACTAATGGTTTTTCGATGTGTTCTTTGATTAAATCTTCTGCTTTTGTGATTTCTTCTTCTAAGAAACCTCTTTCGCGCATCCAATCATCGTTAAACATCTTTCCAACATAACGGCTTCCAGAATCGTGAAATAAGACCACAACTACATCTTCTGGACCAAAGTGCTCTTTTAACTGCAATAAACCCTTTACAGCGGCTCCAGCAGAGTTTCCAACAAAAATTCCTTCTTCTAAAGCAATTTTTCTGGTATAAACAGCTGCATCTTTATCGGTAACTTTAGTAAATCCGTCGATTAATGAAAAGTCAACGTTTTTAGGTAAAATATCTTCACCGATTCCTTCTGTGATGTAAGAGTAGATTTCGTTCTCATCAAAAATTCCAGTTTCGTGGTATTTTTTAAAAACAGAACCATACGTATCAATTCCCCAAATTTTGATGTTTGGATTTTTCTCTTTTAAATATTTAGCAGTTCCAGAAATCGTTCCTCCAGTTCCAACACCTACAACAAAATGAGTAATCTTTCCTTCAGTTTGTTCCCAAATTTCTGGACCCGTTTGTTCGTAATGTGCAATAGCGTTACTTGGATTATCGTATTGATTTACGTACCAAGAATTTGGAATTTCCTCTCCTAATTTCTTTGACACTGAATAATATGAACGCGGATCGGTTGGTTCTACATCGGTTGGACAAACGATTACTTTTGCTCCAACTGCACGAAGAATATCCGATTTTTCTTTTGATTGCTTATCTGAAATCACAAAAATACATTTGTACCCTTTTACGATTGCTGCCAAGGCTAAACCCATTCCAGTATTTCCTGAAGTTCCTTCAATAATAGTTCCTCCTGGTTTTAATCTTCCATCTGCTTCTGCATCTTCAATCATTTTTACTGCCATTCTATCCTTAACGGAATTTCCTGGATTGAATGTTTCTACTTTAGCCAATACTAAAGCATCAACTTCAGCAGTTACTTTATTTAATTTTACTAAAGGTGTATTCCCAATAGTTTCTAATATATTTTTTGCGTATTTCATCTGAAATTTTGAATTATTTTGCAAAGATAGTGTGAATTTTAGAAATAAAAAACCAAGACAAAAGGCTTCTTATTATTTAAAGAAATTCCATTCTAAACCGAAACGAACCATAAAATCTCGATATGGATAATTTGGAGCGGAATAATAATTATAACCGGTAAAAGAAGAATTAAAATGTTCTGCTTTTAGATAAATTCTAGTTTGTTTAATTCTAGCATTTATGAAAAAATCAAACATTGGAAAACTACCAAACTTTGTTTCATTTTGAACATAAAATTCGCCAATTAATGGATTATAATCGTTTCCATAATATTTAGAGAAATATTGAAATGTAACTCCAGTTTGCAACAACATTGCTTTCTTAAAAACATGATCTGAAAAGTATAAAGTGCTACGTGTAGTAAGTTCTGGAACATTAACTATATCAAAAGCTTGATCTACTTTTTGGTATAAGACTGTGACATCTAAACCTAATTTCCAAAACTTAATATCTTTATTAGCATTTACAGACAAATAATTAATGGTTTTGCCATATTGGATAGGTTTAACAGAAAGTTGGGTTATATCATCAGTTATATTATCAAAATACAAATGATCGTTTAAAACTTTATATTGTACACTAGTATTTAACCATTTTGTAAAGGCAGAAAAAGAAAATTGGTTAAGTTTTTCATTTTTAAAATTATTCAACCAATTATAATCTACATATCTACTTTGATATAATGTATAATTTAAGTTAGGTAAACTGTTTAATTTTTGATATTTAAATTCAAGTTTAATATTATCATTAGGTGTATAATTAAGTATTGCATGTACATTTGAAATTGACTGATTAGAAATCGTTTGAGCCAATTCAATTTTTGCAGTTAACTTGCTTGTGAAATAAGTATAATTTCCACCTAACATATTTATTCTATCAGAGATAGCATTTGGAACTACAATATTCCCTAAGCGATCATAAACTAAACTGTTATAATAATAATTGTAGTTGTTATCGTCAATGTAAAAATTTAAACTTCCAAAATTTTTAGTTTTATAGCCAAGCCCTATTTTATTGTAAAAATTATTAAAACGGGTTTTATTATTAATACTATTTGAAAATGCATCGCCAAAACGAGTACTTGCACTTGACTGAGTAAATTCAAAAAACTTATATTCAGTACTAAAAGTGTGAGTAAAAACTAAACTATTAGGATTGTTCTCATTTAGGAAAAAAGAATGATCTAGAAACAAACGGTTTCCTTTCAATAGTGAGGTTGCGTCTTTAAAATATACATCAAGTCTATCACGCTGATCATTTGGCGGATTACTTTGCTCGAATAATTTAGTATCAATTATACCTCCATTTTCTTGATTTGCTATATCTTGAGCGGTAAAATGAGCATTTAAAAAATACCGTTTGTTTTTTGTAAAATAACTTGTTGTAAATCTAAAATTACCCGAACTAGATATGTTATTAATGTATTTCCCATTAGATCGCAAACCTTTATAAGCAATAGAAAAATTAAAATTTGGCTTAGTATTAACTGTTAGAAAAGCATCTAATGACTGACCTTGCTCCATCACTGTTTTATAGTATAACTCTGTTAGCGGTGTAGGAACAGAATAATATTTAATATCAGAAGCTTGTAAATAATTAAAGTGTTTTGCTGAAAATCCAAAACTTGGCAATATACTCTTTTGGATAAGTCCAAAATTTAAAACATTGTAAGTATGCCCTTCATTAGCAAAAGGAATCAATCCAAAAATATCTTTTCTAAGAAAATTATATTTATACTCATTTTTTATTGACAAAGAAGTATCCACATAAGTAGTATCCTTCTCTAAAGAATAAATTTTATAGAGTTTAATAGAAGGCTTAATTTCATTGCCTTGTTGTAGTCTCTTTTCTAAATCACCCTCATCAACAACTTGTGAAAAAATAAAAGAAGAAAGAAACAAAAATAAAATAGATAAGTAAATCTTCATTACATTAAAATATTAGCAAATGTAATGAGAAAATAGGGAATAAAAAAAGCCCCTAAAAGGGGCTTTTAAAAGAAATACTTTTAATTAGTTAAAAAAATTACCTCTTTGAATATTTTTAACTGGTTTAGTAATATTTACTCTAGGAGCTGCTGCTCTACCAGAAGCAACAAACTGACCATTTTTAGAGAAAGTAAAAATTCCATTTTCTACAGTTAATGTAGCAACATAAATAAACTCTTGATCATAGTTTGCAGTACTTCCAAAATCAGAATCTACTGCATCACCAGCATCTTGAACAAAAGTTCCTGCAAATGGTGAATTATATCTAGAGTAATTAATAGTCATTGGAATTTCAAAAGTTGGAATACCAGCAGAAGCAAGTGTACCGTCATCATATACATTCATATAGATTGTATAAACGCCATCTTCTACATCTCCTAAACTTACAGTATATTCCTCAGGACAAGCACTAGTCGCAGCATCATATCCAGTAATATCGTCACCGTTTTCGTCTAAAATATAAACGTCAACATCGTAACCTATATCACACAATCCAAAAGGATAACCCGGAATATTTCTGTTCCATGCGAACTCTAAAGCTAAATCACCGTAATCTGTAATATTAAAAGATAAATTAGTAGTAGCCAATTTGATATTAGCATCAAACTCACTACCAACTTTTAATGCAAAAGTTTCAGTACCTTCATCTTCACTGTCTCCAATGATTGTTACAGTACCAACACCAGAAGTACTCCAAGCTGGAATGTAAACTTGATGATCGAATTCAAAATCTTCATCTTCAGTTGCTGTTCCAGAAATTAAAGAAACCGTTACATAAGTATCAACTGGTTGTGCAGCTACTAAATTTACAGCATATTCTATAGTTTTATCATGTCCTCCTTCGTTGAAAGTACTCACAGAGTTAACATTTAAATATGGAGAAACGGCTGATACAGAAGCACTTCCGTCATTTACTTCAATAACAGAGTCACCTGTTGCATCATCTTCATTACAAGAAGTTGTTAATAAACCACTTGCAAAAACTAAGAACAATGCAAAAATATTAATTTTATTTTTTTTCATAATTTTAAAAAATTAGTTTGGTGTATAAACATTTCTGTGCGGTTGAAATACTGTATTGCCACTAAAACCAATAGAATATTCTATAGTAATTACTCCAGTTACTGGATCAACAAAACTTGCAGCTTTCTGCGCAGCGGACTGCGCTACAGCATTAGTATAGGCATTCCCCAAATTTGTAGAAGTAACTGTTAAGGAACCACAAACATCACTAAAATTAAATCCTGCATCAACAGCAAGAACTGTTGTTCCAGTAGTTGTTCCAGCACCTGTACCAGGGTCTGCACCAGGAGAATAGAAACGACCAGTAGTAGAGGTAATATAAGCACCGTCACCAGTAGCAGTAATAGTCTCAAATGGCCAAACAATCACTAAAGCAGGATTATCTAAACGAGTAGTAACACAAGTATAACTACCAGCTAAGAAAGATCCACAAGCAACAGTAACTTTAGTTTTCTTAGCACTTAAATGTGCTGAAGTACCATCAGTTAATTTAGCAACATAGGTTAACTCCCAGTAATCACCAATTTGCAAAGCAATATCGTCTGTTGTAGACATAGCACTACCATTAAAAATAATACCAGAAGCTAATGCAGAATATCCAAAATCAAAAGAAATTGTTTCATGTTGACTTGCTAATGGAAAACTAATATTTTGCATTAAAACTTTATTAGAAGAAATCATTTCTTCTGTTGGAGTTCCAGCATTAATTTTACCGAAATATTGCTTGTATACATCAACACTTTCAATTTTCTCATTTCCTTGAAAAGCAGAAAGAGAAACAGATTTTGATTCAGTATCAAGTGCACCTTGAGCATAAGTTATAGCTCCGGTAACATTTTCAAGTAAACCACCCTCAACTTTATTTCCAGTTAAGGTATCACTATCTTCTTCGCAAGAGAATAAACCTAATGCCAAGAAAGTAAATAAAGATAATTTAAATATTTTTTTCATAATCATTTTTTTTAGTTCATCCACCAAACATCTGACAACATAGTATCTCCATTACTTAATGTAGCACTAGCAGCGGCATAGTTTACTTGATTGTAATTTTGAGAATCTGTTGAAAAATAGAATCTACTAGGAATTTGAGCAATTGCAGCATTAGCAACAGGAGATAAAGCTGGATATCCAGTACGTCTCCATTCTGTCCATGCTTCAATACCTTGACCATATAAAGCTAACCACATTTGAGTACCAATTTTTTCTCTAGCCTCTGACTGAGTTGAAAAATCAACACTTGGATTAGTAGTATAGACTGCAGCTGAACCTAAACCATTAAATTGGAAGTTAGCCTCAATACCGTTAACATAATGCACTTTAGCTTGAGTAACACCACCAGGTATAATTCCTTCATTTGCAGCTTCAGCCAAGTAAAATTGAACTTGTGCATAAGATAAGAAAACACCAGGTAAAGTTGGATCTAAGTATTTGTTTCCAGGAGAAGAAAAACCATTGTAGTTACCAGGATTTTCAACACCAGGAGTATTACCAACGTATAAACTTGCATTGTTTGTTTGAGCGAAGATAGGCAATCTTGGGTCAATTAATGAATTCAAAGTTGATACTAAAACAGAACTTACTTTATACTCGTTTCTGTTACCATAAACAATTGTTTCGTAAATTGGGTTTGCATCAGGCTGCGATGCTGTATAAGCTAACTCAGCAGAATCACTGTTTGAAGACATTAATAAACCAGAAGCAACTAAACTTTGTACGTCTGCTGAAACATTTCTCTTTTTAGAAATTCTCATTAAAGCTTTCAATTTAAGAGAAGCAGCAAATTTTCTCCATTTAGTAACATCACCACCATATACTAAATCAGCAGATGAAGTGAAATCTCCCGTACCAGAAGCAAATAATACCTCTGCTCTATCTAATAAGTCTAAGATACCATCATAAACCTCTTCTTGAGAATCATGTTTTGGTCTAACATTTCCTGGAACAACTGCCTCAGAAAAAGGTACTGGACCATAAACATCTGTTAATATTTGAAATGCATTCGCTTGTAAAACTAAAGAAACACCTTGTAAATTAGTATTTCCAGCCTCACCAGCTAAATCATAAGCTGATTTAGACTCCGCAATTACACCTGCATATAAGTTAGTCCAAACAGCATTCATAAGAGCTCTTCTAGGAATGTATTTTTCCTCATCATTGTACTGAACTTTTGACCAATGTTGAGCCCAACATAATCCCATATCACCACCAACCTGCGCATTATACATAGTATTTTGCGTAGCAGTAATAGCAGTTGACAATAGCAAGTTTGGATCAGTTGAAGAAGGACTGTTTGGAGAGGTATTAATCTCTTCAAAATCCTTATCACAACTAACAGCAACAAATGCCATTGATGCAATAAATAAATAAATTATTCTTTTCATATTTAATTTTATTAAAATTTAACATTAATATTAAATCCGTAAGTTCTTGCTGATGGTAATTGACCAAATTCTTGACCTTGCTCACCATTAGCATTACTGAATGCAGATTCTGGATCGATATGAGGTGCTTTTTTGTATAATAAAGCTAAGTTTCTACCTACTACTGATACTTTGAAATCTTGAATAAAAGTTCCTTTTAACCAATTTTTAGGTAAAGAATATCCAAAAACAATTTGACGTAATTTTACGTAACTAGCATCAAAAACACCACTTTCAGTAAAGTTAGAATAGTTATAAGCGTATTGGTTGAATGTTTTGGCATCAACGACAACATTATTTGGAACATATCCTCCAGCTCCGTCAGAAACAACACCATTACCTACAACACCTGTCTCACGACCAATTAAAGTTTCCTCTAAAGTACCCGCATATCTACCCCACATATATGTCATTGAGAAGATATCTCCACCAATTTTAGCATCAACTAAAGTGCTTAAATCAAAGTTTTTGTATTTGAATGTAAAGTTAGCACCACCAGTCCAATCTGGAGTAATATTTCCTAAAATTTCTAATTGCGAATTGTTAACTTTTGGTAATCCATTTTCATAAATAATGTCACCAGATTCAGTTCTTGCATATGGGAAACCAACAATTGCACCATAAGCTTGACCTGGAATTGCTTGTAACTGCATACCCCATTGATCACCAAGAGTATATGAATCCGCACCACCTAAACTAGTAACCTCATTTCTGTTCTTAGCAAAGTTTAAATCAACATCAAAAGAGAAGTTATCTGTCTTAATTGGTGTTAAACCTAACTGTAACTCAATACCTTTATTTGTCATTTCACCTGCATTCTCCCAAGAAGATGTAAAACCTGAAGACGCTTCAACTTGAAGAGGTAAAATCAAATCAGAAGATGTTTGAGAATAATAAGTTGCCGATAAACGAACTCTATTTCCATAAGCATTAACATCTACTCCAAACTCAGTACCTACAGTTGACTCAGGTTTGATGTTTGGATTCCATTGTGTATTAGGCACAGAAGATTGGGTTCCAAAGTTATTATTTGCTAATGTAAAAGTTCTATTAGTTGAATACTCACCTAATGGACCAGTACCTCCAACTTTAGACCAACCTGCTCTTAATTTAACATAGTTAACTTTAGCATTTTGAAGACCTAAAACTTCTGACAAAATAAAAGATCCTGATACCGCTGGGTAGAAGAATGAATTATTTTTTACTGGTAAAACACTTGACCAATCATTTCTTCCTGAAAAATCTAAGAAAGCATAATTTTTATATGATAATTGACCAAAACCAAGAACACTGTTAATTCTTTGATCAAAAGAATCACTATCAATAGATGGAGTAGTTCCAGATTTAACATTTGATAAAGTAAACAATCCTGGTAACTCTAAACCTCCTGACAATTCACCAATTACTGTATTTCTAACTCTTTTTAAAGTATTCATACCTCCGTTTAAAGATAATTTTAAATCAGAAGTTAAATCCGTTTGGTATGTTAAAATTGTTTCAGCATTGATTTCTGAATATCTTCTTGCTACTTCAGCATAGTATCCATCTTTATACTCGTTAGAACCAACATCAGCTCTAACTGTTTCTCTTTGAGAGTAGTGATCTAAACTTAATTTACCATTGATTGATAATTTATCATTGAATTTGTAATTTAAGTAAGTAGACCCTGTTACTCTGTCTTGATCAAAAGTATTTCTATTAGTTTCTAATACCCAGTAAGGGTTGTTTTGGAAAACGTTATTCCAGTTTAATGGAGTTCCTTCAGAAGCTGTCCCTACAGGAGCTAATGGTAAGTTTCTCCAATTTTTTAAATCTGGGAAATTAACGTTTCTTGCAGACCAAATGAACTGTTGAACAACGTTAGATGAGCTATAACCTACAGGAGGTAAGTTATTACTTTTGTTGTTGAAGAAAGTCACATTTGCACCTGCAGTTAATTTTTCACCTAATTTCATGTTTCCGTTGAAACCAACGTTGAATTTTTTGAAATCAGTAAAAGGAATCATACCTTTTTCATCAGAATTACCAATAGATAATCTGAAGTTGTTGTTTTCTCCACCGCTAATTAATGTAATACTATTAGACTGAGCTACACCTGTATCATAGAAATTTTTAACGTTATTAGGATGAGAAATCCATGGAGTTGGCAAACCTCCGTTTTTATAAGAATCCCATTGTACAAAAGATAAACCTCTATCTAAAGCAGGACCCCAACTTTCATCAACTCCGTCATTGTATCCACCTCCAGCACCATCAACGTATTGAAAGAAATCAGAAGTAGCTCCTTGACCATAAGAGTTTTGATAATTTGGCAACAATAATGGATTAGAGAAAGTAATGTTTGAGTTGAAAGAAACTTCAAATTTATCTTTCTTTTTACCCGATTTAGTAGTAATTAAGATAACCCCTTTACTAGCACGGATACCGTATAAAGCAGCAGCAGTAGGCCCTTTTAATACAGTAACTGACTCAATATCATCAGGATTAATACTCGCTGCACCATTAGGTAAATCTCTACCTCCACCTGAACTAGCATTACCATAGTTTGTGTTATCAAATGGAACACCATCAATAACAAACAAAGCTTGGTTGTTACCCGTAATAGTAGAAGCCCCTCTCAATACAATTCTTGAAGAAGAACCTACAGCTCCAGAAGAGTTAGTAACTTGAACCCCTGCGATTTTACCAGAAAGAGCATTAACTAAGTTAGACTCTCTAGCTTCTGTCATAGAAGATCCTTTTACAGACTGAGCTGCATACGTTACCGCTTTTTCTTCTTTTTTAATACCTAAAGCCGTAACAATTACTTCTTTACCTTCAACAACATCGTCTTTTAAAGACACATTGTAAGAACTTGCAGCAGCAATAGTAATTCTAACAGCTTTTTTTCCTGTGTAAGAAATTACTAAAACTTCTCCTTGTTTAGCTTTGATAGTATAGTTACCATCAAAATCTGTCGTAGTACCACGAGTTGTTCCATCAACAACAACGTTAGCACCTGCAATTGGGCCTAGTTCGTCAGAAACCACACCCGTAACAGTTTTCTCTTGCGCGAACGAAAACTGCATTGTAAACGCTACTAAAAGCGTAAAAATCCATTTGAACTTCGATCTCATATTAAATTTATTTGAGTTAGTTATTCCGCAAACTTCTTAATTATTTCTTAAATAAACAAATAATACTTCGGAATATTACTAATTTATTTATGTTAAAGTTTTAGTTTTAAAAAAACATTTTACGGAAGATTCTCTTATTAAAGATGAAAAATTCGCAAAAAGGTTGCGCTTAAAGTTGTATTTTTGTCAAAAAAAAGAATGTTAAGCAAAAGTTACAGTAATTTAATATTAGAATGTGGAACAGATGAAGCAGGAAGAGGATGTTTGGCTGGACCCGTAACAGCTGCTGCTATTTTACTTCCTGATAATTTTGAGCTAGATTTGCTTAATGACTCTAAACAACTTTCAGAAAAAACTAGAGAAAAACTAAAACCCGAAATTGAAAACAAAGCAACTTCTTTTGCCGTTACTCATATTTTTCCAAATGAAATTGACGAAATAAACATCTTGAATGCCTCTATGAAAGCTATGCAAGAGTGTATTTTGCAGTTAAATCCAACTCCTAACTATATTATTGTAGATGGAAATCGTCCTTTGAATGGGAAATTGGGCATGAAACAAAAAACAGGAAAGATTTTTACAATCGAGGAAACTGAACTTTTAAAATCAATTCCTTCAACAAGTATTATTAAAGGTGATAGTAAATACTTGAGTATAGCAGCCGCTTCAGTTTTATCCAAAACTTACAGAGATGAGTATATGTATAAAATTCATGAAGAATTTCCGATGTATAATTGGAAGAAAAACAAAGGTTATCCAACGAAAGACCACAGAGAAGCCATTAAGAAATATGGTCCGTGTAAATACCACCGAATGAGTTTTCGATTATTACCAGAACAATTGAGTTTAGAACTATAAATTAAAATTTTAGTTCAATGGGGTACCACAACCATAAGGTATGTATGGAGTATCTATTAAGTATCCATACTTGAACTATACTATTTCAGCTTCAAACAAATTTTGAAAATGTTTTAGGATTTTTTCTTTTACTTCTTGCTCATCTACTTCTCTTCTTAATTCTACGTGCATGGATGTTACGGCTTTTCCTTTTATTCCACATGGGATGATGTTATCGAAGTAACCCAAATCAGCATTTACGTTTAATGCGAAGCCGTGCATGGTTACCCAACGTGATGCTCGCACTCCCATAGCACAAATTTTTCTTGCGAATGGCGATCCCACATCAAACCAAACTCCGGTTTCTCCTTCGCTACGAGTTGCGTGTAAACCATATTCAGCTAGCGTTAGAATAATGGCTTCCTCTAAGAATCGTAAGTATTTATGAATATCGGTGAAAAAGTTTTCTAAATCCAAGATGGGATAACCTACGATTTGTCCTGGTCCGTGGTAGGTGATATCTCCTCCTCTATTGATTTTGTAAAACGTAGCTCCTTTTGCTTCTAATTGTTTTTCGGAAAGTAATAAATTAGACATGTCACCACTTTTTCCTAAGGTATAAACATGTGGATGTTCTACGTATAAAAAATAATTTGGTGTAGCAATTGCAGTTTCCTCTCTCCTATTTTGAACTTTGATATCTACAATTTCTTTGAATAATTCTTCTTGATAATCCCAAGTGTCTTTGTAATCTTTATTTCCTAAATCTTGAAGTTGGACTTTTTTATTCATTTGTAGCTTTTATTGTTTTTTAAAGGTCAAATGGTATCGCCTTTCTCGTCATATGTGTTTGCTTGTGCAAACTCGTCTTTAGTGGCGATTTCATGATAACCGAAATTGTGTTTTGAAAAGTGAAGCAAAGATACGAATAGTTATTGAAAAATGGTGATGGGTAATTGGTGATGGGTGATGGGATTTTTCAGAAAAACTTGAAACCTGAAACTTTTGAACTTGAAACAAAATAAATTATCTTTGCACGCTTAAATACAATACTATGCAACTTTCGGAACAAGAAATCATTAGAAGAGACAAACTAAACGCTTTACGCGAACTTGGAATTAACCCTTATCCAGCGGATTTATTTCCGGTGAATCACACTTCAAAGCAAGTGAAGGAAAATTTTGAAGAAGGTAAGAAGGTTATTTTGGCTGGACGTTTGATGAGTGTTCGTGATCAAGGAAAAGCTTCGTTTGCTGAATTACAAGACAGCGAAGGAAGAATTCAGTTGTATTTTAATCGTGATGTACTTTGCGAAGGTGAAGATAAAACGCTTTACAATCAAGTTTTTAAAAAATTAACCGATTTAGGTGATTTTATTGGAATTGAAGGTGAATTATTCATGACAAAAGTAGGCGCCATGTGTGTTCGTGTGGATGATTTTAAAATGTTGAGCAAAACGTTAAAACCGCTACCATTACCAAAAACTGACGAAGAAGGTCATGTGTTTGACGCATTTACCGACCCAGAATTGCGTTACCGTATGCGTTACGTAGATTTAGTGGTTAATCCTCATGTGAAAGAAGTTTTCATGAAGAGAACCAAATTGTTCACTGCCATGAGAACGTTTTTCAATGAAGCAGGTTATATGGAAGTAGAAACTCCGGTTTTACAATCGATTCCTGGTGGAGCGGCTGCTCGTCCATTTATTACACATCATAATAGTTTAGATATTCCATTATACATGCGAATTGCTAACGAATTATATTTGAAAAGATTAATCGTTGGTGGTTTTGATGGTGTTTACGAATTTTCGAAAAACTTCCGTAACGAAGGAATGGACAGAACGCACAATCCAGAATTTACCGCAATGGAAATTTATGTAGCTTACAAAGACTACAACTGGATGATGGAAATGACTGAAAATTTATTAGAATATTGTGCTACTCAAGTAAACGGAACCACAAAAGCTACTTTTGGAGAACACCAAGTAGATTTTAAAGCACCTTACGCAAGAGTTACGATGACAGATGCTATCAAACAATTCACAGGTTTTGACATCACTGGAAAATCGGAAGATGAATTACGCGAAGCAGCAAAATCTATGGGAATCGAAGTGAACGATACCATGGGTAAAGGAAAATTAATTGATGAAATTTTTGGCGAGAAATGTGAAGGTAACTTCATTCAGCCAACGTTCATTACGGATTATCCAAAAGAAATGTCGCCTTTATGTAAATCGCACCGAGATAATCCAGACTTAACAGAGCGTTTTGAGTTGATGGTTTGTGGAAAAGAAATCGCAAACGCGTACTCAGAATTAAATGATCCAATTGATCAAAGAGAGCGTTTTGTTGCTCAAATGGAGTTAGCCGCTAAAGGTGATGACGAAGCAAACGGAATTATCGATGAAGATTTCTTAAGAGCTTTAGAATATGGAATGCCTCCAACTTCTGGTTTAGGAATTGGAATGGACCGTTTAATCATGTTCTTAACAAACAACCAATCGATTCAAGAAGTATTGTTCTTCCCGCAAATGCGACCAGAGAAAAAAGGTCCGGAATTAACAGAAGACGAAAAACACATCATTGAAATTCTAAAAGCTAACGAAGGAATTTCGATAGGTGATTTAAAGACAAAAGCCGATTTAAGCGGAAAAAAATGGGATGCTGCTAGTAAAGGATTAAGCAAACATGGCTTGATGCGAGTAGTAGTTGACGGCGAAAATAAAATTGCTGAATATTTAGGAAAATAAATTTTTAACAATTAACAATTTGAAGCGGAACTTTTTTAAAAAAAGTTCCGCTTTTTTTTTACAATCCATTAAACCTTTTTATTTTTTTAGCGTCTTATCATCAAACAATTAAAAAAACGAAAAGATGAAAAAATTAATTTTAGCAATTGCTTTAGTGATGACAACATTAACCTTTGCACAAGACAGAAAACAGGGAAGAGAAAAGTTAACTCCAGAACAACAAACCGAACTTCAAGTCAAAAGAATGACATTGGACTTAGATTTAGATGCTAAACAACAAAAAGATGTAAAAGCACTTTTATTAGAGCAAGCTAAAAAAAGGGTAACGAAAATTGAAGAAATGAAATCAAAGCGAGAAAATGGAGAAAAACCAACTGCTGATGAAAAGTATGCAATTAAAAATGAGATGCTTAACAATCAAATTGAAATGAAAGCCAAAATGAAAGAAATATTAACTCCTGAACAATATAAAAAATGGGAAGAAAAACGCGATGATAAAAAAGAAAAAGTTGAAGAACGAATGCAAAAAAGAAAAAGAACATCACAAGCTAACTAAATATTTTCTGTATTCTTTTGTTTTAATCTCAAATTTAATTTAGATTTGACGAACCAAAATAAAAATTTACAATTATGAAAAAAATAATTTTTTCTTTATTATTACTATTTTCTTTCAGTACAATTGCATTTGCACAAGAAGGGAAATCAAATGATAATGACCCAAAAACATTAGCAAAATTAGAATTAAATGCATTAGCTAAAGAAATTCCTTTAGAAGGTTCTATTGAAAATGGAATTTTTGACTTGCTTGTATATAAACATCAAGCCTTATCTAAAGCTTTTACTGAAAAAGAAAGAAATCAAATTTATGAAACCATAAAAAGTAAACTTGAAGGTACTTTTTCACCTGATGTGTTTAGAAAACTTAAAAATAATAAAGCTCTTTATGAGAATTTAATTAAATAAAAAAAGTCCCAATCTTGGGACTTTTTTTATTATAATTCTTTAGCTGTATCTGCTATAGCATTTATCGTAAAATCTAAATCTTCATAAGACAGTGCATCTGTTATAAACCAAGTTTCATAAGCAGAAGGTGCGATATAAACCCCACGTTTCAATAATCCGTGAAAAAAAATCTTAAAAGTTTCATTATCACCATTTTTAGCAGTATTAAAATCATAAACAGGGTTAGCATCAAAATGAACTGAAATCATTGATCCTACTCTATTTATTGTAAACATCACATTGGCTTCTTTTAAGACTCTTCTAATTCCATTCTCTAAATAAGCTGTTTTTTCCTCTAATCTAGAAAAAATGGTTTCATCTTCATTTAAAACTTTTAGCATTTCATAGCCAGCAGCCATGGCTAACGGATTTCCAGATAAAGTTCCTGCTTGATATACAGGACCAAGTGGTGCCAAATAATTCATAATTTCCTCTCTTGCAGCAAAAGCTCCTACAGGCAATCCTCCACCTATTACTTTTCCAAAACACACAATATCTGCTTGAATTCCGAATAATTGTTGTGCTCCTCCTTTTGCTAATCGAAATCCGGTCATTACTTCATCAAAAATAAGCAACGCTCCATTAGCAGTACAAACATCTCTAAGCGCTTCTAGAAATCCTTTTGCTGGAGGAATACATCCCATATTACCAGCAACAGGCTCAATAATAATCGCTGCAATTTGATTTTCGTTAGCTTTAAAAAGAGCTTTAACATTATCAATATCATTGTAAGCGGCTAATAATGTATCTTTTGCAGTACCTTCTGTAACTCCGGGAGAATTAGGCACACCAAATGTACTCAAACCACTTCCCGCTGCGATTAAAAAAGAATCTGAGTGTCCATGATAGCAACCCGAAAATTTAATAATTTTATCTCGTTTTGTATAACCACGTGCTAAACGAATGGCACTCATACAAGCTTCTGTACCCGAATTTACAAAACGAATTTTATCGATATTTGGAACCATAGAAACTGCTAATTTTGCAATTTGAGTTTCTAACTCTGTTGGCATTCCAAATGATGTTCCTTTTTTTGCTTTTTCAACCACTGCATTAACTACTGGCTCGTAAGCATGACCTAAAATCATTGGTCCCCATGAATTAATATAATCAATTAAACGGTTTCCATCTTCATCATACAAATAAGCTCCTTTAGCTTCTTTCACAAAAATCGGAGTACCTCCCACTCCTTTGAAAGCTCTAACAGGTGAATTAACACCTCCTGGAATTACTTTGCTAGCTTCAACAAATAATTCACTACTTCTTTTATATAACATTATTTAATTTTAATTTGTTGTCCGATTGAAATAGTAGTATCAGACATATTATTTAACTTTTTTAAATCGTCTACAGTAAGATTAAATTTTTTTGACAATGCATACAAGGTGTCTCCTTGCTGAACAGTATAGTAGTTGCCACCTTGAGCTGCTACAACTTCTTTTTTAGTAGGTTTAAAGTCGCGACTCAGTACTTGGTTATCATATTTATACAATTCAAAACGCTCAATTAATCCAATTAATTTATCGGGGTATTTAACATCCGTAGCATATCCTGCTGCTTTTAAACCTCTTGCCCAAGATTCGTAATCTCCTTTGTCTAATTTGAACAAATTTGCATATCGTGTTCTAGAAGTTAAAAACAAAGAATGATCTCTGTAAGATTCTGAAGGATGTTCATATTTTCTGAAACATTCTTGCTCTGCATCATCATCATGACGAACACTATCTCCCGTCCATCCTGTGTGGCATTTTATCCCAAAATGATTGTTGGCAGATTGTGCCAACTTGCCTTTTCCTGCTCCCGATTCTAAAATTCCTTGAGCCAAAGTAATACTTGCTGGAATTCCATGATTCTTCATGTTATTCATAGCGATTTCTTTAAAGTTTTCAACGTAATTTTGAATCTCTTCGGCATACGTTTTAATATTTGAAGTTGCTTCTAAAGAAACTTGAGCATTATTATCTGAAGTTTTTGAATTGGGATTTTTAGTAAGACCTTTTGTAGCAGTTGATTTTGAATGTACAACTGGCTTCTTTTTAGTTGTTCTAACAACAGGATTAGTACTTTTACAACTTATTACTAATAGTGCTAAAATAAAAATGACGAATTTACTTTTCATTTGTTTGTGTTTCTATACCATTTAAATTTATCGAAATTACCCTCATTATATCCCCTAATAAATCAAGCAATAATTATGATGGCAGACAGGAGTATACTTTTTTTTAGAAATCATTAAGCCATTAAAAAGCTTACATTTCATCATAACAGATTATTTCTTTATTCTTTTTTTGTAGCGCCAAATTCATTCCTTTAACACCTTGTAAACCACCCGTATGAATCATCAGAATTTTAGCATTAGGCGGAAAAAAATCTTTCTCAATCAAGTCCATTACGCCATATACCATCTTTCCTGTATATATGGGATCGAGAGGAATTTTTGTTTGCTTGTAAAATGCATTCAAAAACTGAATTAATTCGCAATTTACTTTTCCATATCCACCAAAATGATAATCATCATTGATAATCCAATTTGATTTGGTTACAAAATTACGAATAACATCAGATAAAAAAGCACCTTTTAGAGAAGAAAATCCAATAAGTTGTTGGTTTTCTGTAGAAGAATTCACAAGACCTGAGAAAGTTCCACCAGTTCCTGTAGAACAAACCACATGAGTAAAAAAAGTTTTATCTTCAACCGTTAAAATTTCTTCACATCCTTTAATTGCTAAAAAATTTGTACCGCCTTCGGGAAGAAAATAAAAATCTCCATATTTATCTTGCAGTTGCAAAATAAAAGAATGCGTTTCTTTTTCTCGATACAAATCTCTACTTACAAAATGGAATTGCATTCCAAAATCTTTTGCTTGGGATAAAGTAGGATTATCATTTATATTATTTTCTAATTCCTCGCCTCTAATTACTCCGATTGTGTTAAAACCAAATTCTGCACCCGCACCGGCTACAGCTAAGATATGATTTGAAAAAGCACCCCCAAAAGTTAAAAGCGTTTTTTTGTTCTGCTGTTTCGCTTCCTCCAAATTGTATTTTAACTTTCTAAACTTATTTCCAGAAATAATAGGATGCAATAAATCCTCTCTTTTGATATAAAGCGTTATCTCTTTTTCCCTTATCAAATTGATTTTTTGATTCACTTTTTAATGATTTTTTGAGAGTCAAATTTATCTTATTATTATCAAATAATAAACTTTGTGCGTTTTTTGATATTTTTTAATGTTAAAATACATGTTAAAAAAAGATAAAAAAAGTACTTTATTTACCTGTAAGTTAAAAAAATATATCCTCTACTTAAAAAAACAGCATTTTTACGAATAAAATAATGATTTATATGTTTTGATACAAAAAACACATTAAATCAATGTTTTAATTGATAATAATTAATTTTTAATAGGTAAAAAAATGAAAGTATAAAATCCTATAATAAAAAATAAGTATTTGATTTTCAGTTATTTAAGCAAAATTCAATCGATTTAAAAAAGACTCTTTAAAAAAAAAGTGAAAACCCATAGTATTTTAGAAATCAACAATTTACATTTGCAATCGAATTTTAAAATAACTGTACAATTTTTTAACATAAGCGTAATTCAAAAGAGAATAACTGATATAAATACAATTTTAGAAAAACATGACAAAAAACATTTTATTTTATTTCTTAATTTTCCCCCTATTTATATTTTCTCAAAACCCTTACACTCACAATGGTAGTTATTCATTATCTAGCTATTTTACGACATTTCCAACTGCATTTAATGGCCTAGGAAACGGTAATTGTGGTAATGGTCCTACTCAAACTATTATTATTAACGGCGATTTAAACCTTAATGGTGGTTGGTTATCATTAAACAATGTAGAACTAATCGTTTATGGAAACTTAAACGGTGGCGGTGTTATTTATTCATGTACTGATGAATCTACTTACTGCGTAAGAGGAGCTATTCAAAACAACCCTACATTTTGGGGAGTTACTAAAAACAACAATTGCCAAACTTGTACTAAAACATGGGTTGGATCGCAAAGTTCAAGTTGGGACAATGCTTCAAACTGGTCGCCAAATGGAGTTCCCTCTATTAATTGTGATGTTATTATCAACAATAATGTGGCATGTCTAATTACAAATAAAAATGCTGAAGCAAAAACCATTACCATTTCTAATACAGGAAATTTAACCATCAATAATGAAGGTTTAGTTACGGTAAAAGGTAAAGTTGAAGTAGGTTCAAACGCACAGTTTTTAATTGAAAACAATTCGAGTTTAATCCAAATTGATAACGTAGCTAACGTAGGTAATATCATTAAAAAACGTTCTACTACTATTACAAAAATGGATTATGTATATTGGTCATCGCCAGTTGAAAATTTTAATATTTCAAGTGTATCTCCAAACTCAAGCTTAATCTACAAATGGGTTCCAACAGTAGCAAACAACTTAAACGGTTACGGAAACTGGGCAGGAGCCAACAATGAAACCATGATTGCAGGTAAAGGTTATATAGTAAGAGGTCCGAATGATTTTTCTTCAACTACAGCCCAAACCTACACAGCTACTTTTGTAGGAAAACCAAATAATGGTACTATTACTACTCCTATTTACAGAGGAACGTATTCGGGAGCTAACTACGCTACAAGTAGTGGAGTTGGAACAGAAGATGATGATAATTGGAACTTAATTGGAAACCCTTATCCATCTGCAATTGATGTAAAAAAATTCTTAGATGGTAATACTGATATTGATGGATATGTGCACGTTTGGACACATAATACACGTATTGGAAATAGTAATTCTCCTTTTTATGGAACATTTGCTTATAATTATTCAGCAAATGATTATGTAAAAATGAATGCTACAGGAACATCGAAAAGTGGCGTTAGAGGTTTAATTGGTTCGGGGCAGGGATTCTTTGTAAAAATGAGAAAAGATACCAATTCAACTACTACGAATGCTATCTTCACAAACAGCATGAGAGGAAAAGCAGTATCTAATAATCAATTTTTTAGATTGGCTACATCAGAATCAAATGATGATACTGAAACTCCAGAAGAAAAACACAGAATTTGGTTGAATTTAGTAGCTCCAAATGAAATTGCAAGTAGTGCTTTAATTGGATATGTAACAGATGCAACTAATGAAATTGATCGCATATTTGACGCTGAATCTAAATTAAAATCTGGATTTGAATTATACAGCTTAATTGATTCAAGATATTTTAATATTCAAGGAAAAGCTTTACCATTTGCTGACACAGATGAAGTTCCATTAGGATACACTACAAATTTAGCAGGTACGCATACGTTTGGATTAACTGATGTTGATGGAATTTTTGCAGAAAACCAAGACATTTACATTCAGGATTTAGAATTAGGAATTACACATGATTTAAAAGTTGCTCCTTATTCTTTTAGTTCAACTACTGGAAAATTTGACAATCGATTTGTATTGAAGTTTAGAAATCAAACTTTAAGTAATGAAGACTTTATATCTGAACAAAACATTGTTGTATTTGCAAATGAAGGCATCACGGTAAATGCAAAAACAACTATAAAAGAAGTACTGGTATATGATGTAACCGGAAGATTAATTTCTCAAAATAAAAATATCAACAGTACTACTTTTAATACTAATGCAGTTGTTAAAACTAACTCCGCTTTGATTGTTCAAGTGCTTTTAGAAAACAACATTAAAGTTACGACTAAATTAATTTACTAAATTATAGTATTTTCCCCCTTAAAACCGCTAAATACTTTAGCGGTTTTTTTATACCCTTTTTTAAGGATTTAAAAACATGTTTTTAAAGTGAGTCAAAAACAACTCTTAATAAACTCACAAAAGAAACAATGTGTTTTATCGGTTTTTTATGTTTTTTATCGATTTTTTAATCAATTTTAGTTCGTTTATCGAAATGAATTTTAAAATTGTTGTAAATTTTAATAAAATATAGATACTTTTGTGCTATATTTGGTTTACTATCAACTATTTAAATTGAGGTTATTTTAAAAATTATACCCCCTACATTTATGAAGCAGAATTACGCAACCTTGCTATTATCTTGCGTTAAAGAGCACGCATGTACTTTATTTTTAAAACAAAGTAAATCGAACTTCAAAAGTTTGTTTTTAGTTCTTTTAACATTAATTAGTTACTCTAACAACTTATTTTCACAAATTGCCCAGAGAGGTACTGCAACAACAGCAACAAGTAGCAATAGTAACACTATCACAATTACAAAACCAACTGGTGTTGTAACGGGGGATATTATGATATTAAACATTGCCACTTCAGACAATAACAGTCTTGGTGGAAATAATGCAAACTTAGCTGGTTGGACGTTGATTGATGCTCGTAATTTAAGTTCTAACAGAAGAAGGGGATGTATTCTATACAAAATTGCTACGGGAACTGAACCTGCAAATTACACATTTAATGTGTCCAATAATACAGGAACAAGTGATTTTAATGTTGGTGCAATAATTGCTTATTCAGGGGTAGACAATACAAATCCTTTTGATGTAGCACCTGGAACTTTAAACCCAGCTGCAAGTACAACTGTAACAGCAACAAGCATTACAACTGTAACAGCAAACACACAAATTATAATGTTAGCTATTGCAGATCTTGGAGCTGTAACATTTAATGCCCCTTGGAGCACAACCTCTCCAGGTACATTAACTGAATTATATGATGTTTCCAATTCTTCTCCCGCTATTGGAGCAGCAAGTTTATTAAAACCAACAATAGGAGCTACGGGTAATGGAACCATTACGATAAGCAGCTCTCAAAGTAATGCTGGAATTTTGCTTGCATTAAGACCATTTATACCTGCACCAGCAAATGACATTTGTTCTGGCGCAATTTCAATAACTTCAAACACAACTTGTACAACCACTACCGGTTCTACATTAGGAGCCACAGATAACAATGAAACAGGAGATTGTACAATAGGAACTGAAGAAGCTGTATGGTATAGCTTTGTAGCAGTAGCAAGTACACATGTGATAACAGTTGATGGCGCAGTAGGCATAGACCCTGTGTTAGGCGTTATTTCCGCTTGTGGCTCTGCAACAACACCGATTGGTGGTGCGTGTATTGACGCAACAGGTGATGGAGGAATAGAAACAAGAACATTAACTGGTTTGACTATCGGTAATACATATTATATTCAAGTTTATGATTACTGGGGTGTAAATACTAATAACGCTTTTACCATTTGCGTAACTCACACTTCCCCTCCAACTATAACAAGTTTAGGAGCAACAAGTGGATGTGTAGGCTCATCATTAGTCATTAATGGTACAAATTTAACAGGTGCTACTGCCGTAACAATTGGCGGCACAGCAGCCACCATAACAGGTAACACTGCAACAACAGTAACAGTAACAGTAGGAACAGGAACAACGGGAACTATTCAAGTTACAACACCTGGAGGTAGCGCAACATCTGTGGCCACTTTTACAGTAAACCCTTTGCCTGCAAACCCGGGAAATCCTACCAGTAATTCCCCACAATGTAATCCACCTGGTGTTACCCTTACAAGAACAGGAACACCACCTGCAGGAGAAACATGGTACTGGCAAACGACAGCTTTAGGTACAAGTACAACTGACAGCGGGGCAACATTTATTGCTACTACTTCAGGCACGTATTATTTAAGAGCTCAAAACAACACTACAGGATGCTGGAGTCCTGGTTCGGGTAGTGTTACGGTAACAATAACACCTTCTTTAAGTGCTATTGCAGGAACACCTGCTCCGGCAAATGCTGCTACAGGTATTTGTTATGCTGGCGGATCTCCATTAACAAGTTTAACTTGGAATACTGTTGCAGGAGCAACATCATATGACATATATTTTGGTGCCGGAAGTTTACCAGGAACAGCAATTGCAAATGTTACAACCAACTCATACACTTTAGGAACATTAAGCGCAAGTACTATTTATTATTGGCAAGTTGTTCCAAGAAACGCATGTGGAGCAACTAGTGGAACTCCAGCTACTTGGACTTTTACAACGGCAAGTGTGCCATGTGTATGTGTACCTACGAGTACTAATAATACTTATCCAATTTCTAATGTTACTTTTGCGGGGATTAACAATAATTCATCCGCTACAATTACTGCTGGACCAGATTATCAAGATTTTTCTAGTATTTCTGGAAACGTAACTGCCGGAAGTACTTACAATATTTCGGTAACCTCTACAGGAGCAGGCGGAACAAACACATTCTACCAATACGTTTACTTTGATTGGAATAATAATGGTGATTTTTCGGATGACGGAGGTCCTTACAATCTAGGAAATTATACTACAGCTACTGCAACTTTTAATTTAAATATTACAATACCGCTTACTGCAACAATTGGAACTATTAAATTTAGAGTAGTAAACAGTTTTAACACAATACTTAATCCATGTGCTACTACTGGTTATTTCCAAATGGAAGATTACAGTTTAAATATTATAGCACCACCAGCATGTACAACTCCTACTGCAGCACCTACTTCGTTAGTACTTAGTGCAGGAACTCCTTCAGGAACTGCTATTAACGGAAGTTTTACAGCTGCGACACCTGCTCCAAACTCATACTTAGTTGTAGTAAGTACCTCAAGTATTGCTCCAGCTATTGCAAATGGGACTACATATACAATAGGAGGTAATGCAGGGGTAGGATATACAGTTGTTGATACCGATAGTAATACTACTTTTACTGCTGGAGGATTAAATCCATCTACTACCTATTATTTCTATGTTTATTCTATGAATAATCTTTGTAGTGGAGGTCCTTTATATAGCGTAACTCCATTAACAAATAACTTAACTACAGGAAGCACCACCCCAACCTATTGTAATGCAACTACACTTACAGGGCAATCCAATCGTTACATTGACGATATAAGCTTCTTAGGAATGCTGAATGGTAATCTTTACAATTTAAATACTGGATTTACTACTACCCCAGCCCCTGGAGGTTATCAAGATTGGACAGGTTTGGTAACTAAACCAAGACAAGCACAAGGTGGCGGAGTTAACATTTCGTTTGAAAGTAATTCTCGTGGTACATGGAAAGCATGGGTTGACTGGAATAAAGATGGAGACTTTACCGATGCTGGAGAATTAGTTTATACCTCTGCGGGTGTTGCTATGATTACTAATACTTTTGGTTTTATCATCCCTTCAGGAGCAACTCCTGGCGATTATAGAGTTAGAATTAGAACTTATAATGCATATGGAAATTATAATCCATTTGGAGGAGGCTGTGATAACCCTTCTTATGAATACTATGGTGATGGCGCAAACCACTTTGACAGTTGTACACAATTTACCTCTTACAGTCAATTCATAAATGACGGATGCGGAGGAGATAATGTTACTTTCACAGAATATGGAGAAACTGAGGATTACTTATTCACTGTAGTTGAAATGTGTGAAGCGAACATTGTTACAGTTACAGATGGTGAAATTTGTGGTCCAGGTATTGTTAATGTATCTGTTACTGGAACCCCTGGAACAACTGAATATAGATGGTATAGTGCCGAAACAGGAGGTTCTTTATTAGCAACAACCGTTACAGGAAACTGGACAACCCCAGCCATTGGGACAACAACATCCTATTGGGTTACCGCTTTTAATGGAAGTTGTGAATCATTAGTTCGAACAGAGGTTATTGCTAAAATTAGTCCTCTACCAACGATTACATTTACACCATCAGTACCTGAAGTATGTGGTGAAAACAATATAGTATCGATTACAGCTGGTGGTGACACAGAAATGGTTTATCTAATAGATGAAGATTTTGAAGGAAGTGGACTTGGTGTTTTTACAAATGACCATATCACTAGCACTGCTTATAATTCACAAACAGCATGGCAAAAGAAAACTAGTACTTATATTCCAAATGGAGCTTCATGGTATCCAGCAATTTCTTCAAATTTTGGAACTAATCATTTTGCATTGGTAACTTCAGATATTGGAACAAATGGAATTACAGTTCATAACGCATTAGTTTCTCCATCTGTAAACACAAATACGTTTTTAGATTTGACACTTAAATTCAGAATGTATTTTTCAAGATATTACCCAGACAACAACAACCCGACGTTTGAGTTTATGCAAGTTGAAGTATCTGATAATGGTGGTGCTTGGACTAGTTTAAGCGGAGGCAACATGGTTACAGACCAAGGTTATGGTACTGATTTTAAAGAATTTAGTTATGACATGAGTGCTTATATTAACAGCCCTAATATTAGAGTTCGCATTCGCTATTATGCACAAGATTGGTTTGATGGTGCAGCTGTTGATGACATTCAATTATTTGGAACAAAACCACTAAACACCTCATTTAATTGGACAAGTGTGCTACCTGTTGATGCATACTTAGACGCAGCATGTACAAGTAGTTATACTGTTGGAACACCTGCCGTTACCGTTTATATTAAGCCAACCATGGCACAATTAGAACAAACCACATATTCATTTACTGCAACAGCTGTATTAAATAATGGTTGTTCGGCAAGTAGTTTGGTAACAATTGACAACAAATCAAAAGTGTGGAAAGGTGGAACAAATGGAGATTGGAACAATCCAAACAACTGGTCACCTGTTGGAGTTCCTGACGCTACAAACTGTGTTATTATTCCACCAGCAGCTAATACTTCTAATGTATTAGGAACAAATTATAATGGTTATGGAAAAACGCTACAGGTTATAAACGGAGGTAATTTAACTATTCACCCTTCAAACACGCTAACAATAACCGATTTTGTGGAGGTTAGAGGAGCAAGCAGTGTATTTAACATTGAAAATACAGGAAGTTTAATTCAAATAAATAATGTAGCCAATATTGGTACTATTTCGATGAAACGTAATGCATCCTTAAGAGCCTTGGATTACGTTTATTGGTCTTCACCGGTAGCTGGTTTTGCTTCAAGTTCAATTTCACCTTTAACTCCTACAGGTTTGATTTGGAAATGGGAGCCTACGACCTCTACCGCTTACGTTCCGCAATTTGGAAATTGGGTCAATGGAAATGAAACGATGACAATAGGAAGAGGTTATATTGTTAGATCTCCTAATGGATGGCCTAGCACGAACTCAACATTAACGGCTAATTTTATTGGAGTTCCTAATAATGGTACGATCACAAGAGCCATCACAAGAAGCACATATACAGGAGGGCCAACTGCAGGACCTACATCAACTCCAATCACATCAAATGATGACAATTGGAATTTAATAGGAAATCCATATCCTTCTTCTATTGATGCTATTACATTCTTATCTGCTAATGCCACCCAAATTAATAACTTTTTAGATTTGTGGACGCATGGGAACACACCAGCAGCTATAGCAGATCCTTTTTATCAAGACTATCAATTAAATTATAATCCAAATGATTATTTACGCTATAATAGTCTGGGAGGTACTCAATATGGATTTGATGGTAAGATTGGTGCAGGTCAAGGATTTTTTGTATTAATGCGTGATACGGGTTCTACTTCAGAAAATGTTGTATTTAATAATACCATGAGAGGGAATACAAATAGAAACGATCAATTTTTTAGAACATCAAACTCTAGTTCTCAGGATAACGAGATAGAGCGTCACAGAATTTGGTTGAAAATGATTGCTCCAAATTTAGTTTCTTCAGATAATTTGATTGGTTATGCCACAGGAGCAACAAACGATTTAGATGATAAATTTGATGCTATAAACAGAGGTATCAAGGTAAATTTTGAACTTTATTCTTTATCAGAAAATCAAGGATTATCTATCCAAGGAAGAAGTTTGCCTTTTGACCAAAATGATCAAATTCCTTTGGGAGTAGCAATATCACAAAACGGCATCCATACTATTGTTATTAATGCAGTTGATGGCTTATTTACTGAATCTACACAGAATATTTATTTAGAAGATTTGGCATTAGGCATAACGCATAACTTACGTTTAGCTCCTTATACATTTACAGCTACACCAGGTAGATATGAAAATCGTTTTGTTTTGAAATTTAACAATGAAACCTTGAGTAATGAAGACTTTTCTCTAAATCAAGTAACTGTTTACTCAAATGATAATATTTATGTTAATGCTCCAAATCAGGTTATTAAATCGGTTCGTATTCATGATTTATTAGGTAAAGTATTAGGAACATTTAACAATGTTAATAGTGATTCATTTGTTTCTAAGAACATTACTAAAATGCAAAGTCCAATATTAGTTGAAGTAACATTAGCTAATGGAAAATCAAAAACTTATAAAGTAATTTTCTAATTGCATTAGTTAACTATTTTAAAAAAAGCTCATTCTTTAAATGAATGAGCTTTTTTTTTATCAAAAAATCAGCAATTCTCTTTATGCTAAAAAAAGTTATTAACATTCAAGATGTTTTTTAACAATTAATTGAATAAAAGTTGTGTAATTAACAAAAAAAAATAACTTTGTATAAAATTCTACATAATTTTTTAACACAACAAAAATGAAAGCATTTTCCCCCTACTGGAAAAACTTTTTGGTTTTTCTATTTTTTGTATTTACAACAATTTCTTTTTCTCAAACTACAGATACTTACACAACATCGGGTTCATGGACAGTTCCAGCAGGTGTTACATCAGCAACAGTAGAAATCTGGGGTGCTGGAGGTGGTGGAGGTGGGTCAAACGCAAATAATCAAGGAGGTTCCGGAGGAGGCTCTGGCGCATATGTTTCTAAGACAATAACAGTAACTCCACTTACAAACTACACTTTTACAATAGGAACTGGTGGAGGTGGTGGAGCTGCAGGGGCTGCAACAGGAGGCCCTGGTGGAGACTCAACAATAAACTTTGGCGGATTAATTACTGCTGGTGGAGGAGCTGGCGGCGCAAGAAATTCGGGCATTGCTGGTACTGGAGGTACTGGTAGTGGTGGTACAATAAATACAATTGGAAACCCAGGGATAGTTGGTGGTTTGTCAGGAGGTAATGGAGGAAGCGCTCCTAACGGGGGAACTGGAGGTACTGGAAGTACAAATGGAGCAGGTAACGCCGGAAATACACCAGGAGCTGGTGGTGGTGGTGGTGAACGCGGTGGAGGCGGTAGTCAAGCTGGTGGAAGTGGAGCACGTGGAGAGATTCGTTTTACTTATACAATACCCGCATGCACAGGCACTCCTGTAGCGGGTACAACTACTGTTTCTCCTTCTTCAGGTGTCGGTGGATCTAGCTACACCGTATCAGCTACAGGTTATACTTTAGGATCAGGCATTACCTATTTATGGCAATACAGTACTGATGGTGGAGCAACTTGGACAAATCAAGGAACTGCTTCAAGTACTTATGCTAATTATACTGCAACTGCCCCAGCATCTGGAACTGTTATTTGGAGATTACGAGTAAGATGTACTAATAGTAGTGTAAATTCGTTTTCTACAACAGATACTTTTACTGTAACAACACCCCTTACTGTTCCTTCTACTGGAAATAATTCTTTTACCTTATGCTCGGGAACTTTGTACGATAGTGGAGGAAGTGGAGGAGTTTATGTAAATTCATCAGATGGATATACGGTTTTAAACCCTACCGCTGGAAATTTAATACGTTTAAGCGGTTCTATAACATCGGAAGCAGGATACGACTATTTAACAATATATGATGGTGTAGGCACCGGCGGCACTATTCTTTGGGGAGGATCAGCACACGGAACTGGAACTACTTGTACTACATTTACGGTTCCTACAATTACATCAACAACAGGACCTTTAACCGTTCGTTTTTATTCTGATGGCTCAACAAATTGTAATGGTTTTGCTTTAAATATTTCTTGTATTGCAAAACCTTCTTGTAGCGGAACACCTGCTGCGGGTAGCGTAACAACTACCCCTACATCGGGAGCTCCTGGTAGCACTTACACTGTTTCTGCAACAGGATTTACAAATGCTACTGGAATAACTTATCAATGGCAATCAAACACTAATGGTGCAGGATGGGTAAATGTTGGAAGTTCATCAAGTACTTATTCTAATTATACTGCCACAGCACCATTAACAATAGGAACAACAGTGGCTTGGCAACTTATTACAACATGTACCATTAGTGGACAGTCTGCCACGTCAACCAATAGTACTTTTACCGTTGTAAACACCCTAACAGTACCTACTACAGGAAATAACACTGTTTCTTGCGGAAACAACATTACACTATATGATAATGGTGGCTCAACAGGAGATTATGCAAGTAATTCAACAGGATATACTGTTTTAGAAGCAGGACTGGGTGCAACCATAACAATTAATGGTAACTATTCTACAGAAAGCGGACTAGATTATATACGAATTTACAATGGAATAGGAACCGCAGGAACATTATTAACTTCTTACACAGGAACTGGAACAATTTCCTATACAGGTACCGCTGGACAAACATTAACCCTTCAGTTTTATTCTGATGGTTCCCTTGTTAGTAGCGGTTTTAATCTTTCGATTAGCTATAGTGGTGTTTGTTATCCTGCTTGCTCTGGAACACCTACAGGAGGAAGTGTCACAACAACCCCTAACACAGGTTGGCCAGGGTCTTCCTACACTGTAATAGCCACTGGCTTTACACAAGCTTTAAACATGAGTTATCAATGGCAATATAGTTTAGATGCAGGAAATACTTGGACAAATGCAGGCAGTGCAACTAGTAGTTATTCTAACTACAACGCAATAGCTCCAGCCTCTGGCAATGTAGAATGGCAATTGATTGTAACTTGTACTAATAGTGGGCAATCTAGTATTTCATCAGCAGGAGTTTTTGTAACTATGGCAGTGAGTGATGTAGTAACGGGATGTCCAAATGTGGTTTCAGGCGGATTAGGTTTAAGTGGTGCAGACCCAGCTCCATTTAATTGTACTGCAACTACAACTTGTGTTGATTTAGAAGCCACCTATTTGGATTTAGGCAATACTACAAGTTATATAGTAGAGCCAATCGCTTATAATCCTCCAATTCCATTTACTGGTCTTGCCAATTCAACAGGATTACAAGATGATGATAAATTTTCGCCAGTAATTGGGCTTCCTTTTAATTTTTGTTTCTATGGTAATACTTACACCAGTTGTGTAATTCATCCTAATGGAATGATTGTTTTTGGACAAGATGCTTTAGCTAATCAATCTGGAGGATACTCAATTGGAGCCAATTTACCAAGTACGGCCGGAAGTTTAAAAGCTAATGCAATATTTGGTGCATTTTTAGACGTTTTACCACCAGGTTCTTCACTATCTGTTTTAGGCGGTGAGATTGGTTGGGAATTAATAACACTTAGCACTGGATGTAAAGCATTAGCGGTTTCTTGGAGTGGCGTTTCCATGTATTCTTGTACTTCTACTCCTTATAGCGGTATGATGGTTTTATATGAAAATTCGAATATTATTGAAGTATACATTAAAGAAAAAAATTATTGTTCATTTAATGATGGAGATGCTATTATTGGTATTCAAAATGCAGATGCTACCATTGCAACAGTTGCTCCTGGACGAAATGGATTAGATCCAGATTGGACAACAGCAAATGAAGCTTGGCGATTTGTACCGAATGGAACTTCTATTGCTTCAATTGCTTGGTATGAAGGAGCTACTGCATCGGGTCCTGTAATAGGAACTACTGATATTTTGAATGTATGTCCTACAGCCACCACAACATATACCGCTGAAATAACTTACACATTATGTGATGGCAGAACCATAAAAGAAACAGATACAACAACCGTAACAGTAAATGGGGCTAAAACATGGAATGGTTCTGTAAATACGGATTGGAATGTAGCAAACAATTGGACACCCGTTGGTATTCCAACAGCTTTGGATTGTGTTGTTATTCCAGACACAGCAAATGACCCTATTATTTCTGGGACAAATTATAATGGTTTAGGACTAAACCTTACTATTCAAAACAATGCCAATTTAACTGTAACAACAAATAATGACTTAACTATTACAGATTGGATTAACATTAATACCTCAGGAGATTTAATCTTACAAAATAGTGCTAGTTTACTTCAAATCAACAATGATGTAAATCAAGGAACTATGCATATGACAAGAACGGCTAATATTAGAAAATTAGATTATGTTTATTGGTCATCACCTGTTTCAAATTTTAGCATAAATAATGTTTCACCAGGAACCACGGGTTACAAATACAAATGGATTCCTACTATTCCGTCAAATACAAATGGATTTGGGAACTGGACAGGCGCTAATGAGAATATGGTTTTAGGAAAAGGTTATATAGTTAGAGGTCCTGATAATTTCACTTCAACTATTACACCATTTAATGCCGTATTTGCAGGCACTCCAAATAATGGCACTTTAACAACACCTATTACTAGAGGAGGGTATGTTGGTGCAAATTATACAGCAGCCTCAGGCACTCTAGCCACCGAATATGATGACAATTGGAATTTGATTGGAAATCCTTATCCATCGGCTATTAATGCAATAGATTTTTTAACTTTAAATACTAATATTAATGGTTTTATAAACATTTGGACTCACGGAACACTTCCAAATTCGGCAAATACTGATCCTTTTTATAATGACTACGCATACAATTACACGTCTGCAGATTATATAACTTACAACAGCTCTGGAGCTTCAACTGGTCCAGGAACGTTTGGAGGTTTTATTGGTGCCGGACAAGGGTTCTTTGTTTTGATGAATAATTTAGCAACATCGGCTACAGAAAATATTACATTCAACAATACAATGAGAAGTAATAGCTTTGATAACAGTCAATTTTTCAGGAGCTCAAATGAATCTGGCAGCATATGGGTTGACCTAATTGAGTCTAATGGTAATTCTGTAAGAAGTTTAATAGCTTATAAAGAAGGAGCAACAAACTTTAAAGATCGCTTATTTGATGCTATTGGAAGTGAAAAGCTTAATTTCAACATATATTCTAACATTGGAAATGAAATTATGAAAATTCAAGGAAGAACATTGCCTTTTGACTCTGAAGACCGAGTTCCTTTAGGAATAAAAGTTCCTCAAAATGGGAATTACACAATTGGAATTGGGGCTGTAGATGGTTTCTTTACTAATGAAAACCAAGAAATCTATTTAGAAGACATGGAGAATAACACTATTCATAATTTAAGAGAAACCCCATATAATTTTAGTTCTAATGCAGGAAATTTTTCAAATCGTTTTGTACTTCGATATACTAATGAAACCTTAAGCAATGACGATTTGATTGCTGATGAAGCTAACTTATGGGTGATTTCATCAGATGCTTTAACAGTAAAATCTACAAAAAATACAATTCAATCAGTAAGAGTATTTGATGTTTTAGGAAGACACTTAGCTTATTATCCAAATGTTAACAGTTATGAAGTTCCTCTGACTAGCATTCACAAAAACAATACTGGATTGCTAATTCAAGTTACGTTAACAAATGGTACAATAATAAACAAAAAAGCAATTTACTAATCAACCCCATTTTAAAAAACTCCAAAAAGACCTCTTCTTTAAATAGTCGAGGTCTTTTTCATTTGCATAAGCTTCTCGCTCAAATGAAATATTATAATAAGCTTCTCTCCTGTTTTTACATTGAATCATTCGAACTAAAAATTCAATTCCATACCAAACAAAAAAGAACACAACTAAAAGTTCTACTTGTTGTCGAATGTGAATTTTTTCGTGATTTAATACTACCCGATTTACTTTGTCTTTTTTATTCAATAAAAATACAAATGGAAAAACTGTAAATCCACGAAATCCTTTCGGAATTAAATATTTAAAAACTAATACTATCATTTCATGCAAAGTTCCTAAATTTGTAGCTATGAATAATGATATCAATCCGAATAATTTAAAAGAAGGGGAAGATTTCTATTACACCCCTGAAGGATACAAATGCTTTACAGAAAAATACCATTTAAAAAGAGGGTATTGTTGTAAAAGTGGGTGTCGCCATTGCCCCTATGGTTTTGATAAAAAAACTGGAACAAACAAAAAACAAGATAAATAGATTAAAGATATTTAGATAATCCAATCTAATATCCAAAATCTTAACATCTAAAATTAATTATAATGACATTTCAAGAACAAATATTAGAGGGAATTCCATCGGTTTTACCGAATCCAAAACCTTATGAAGCCGAAATTAATCACGCTCCAAAAAGGAAAGAAATTTTAACAGAAGAAGAAAAAAAATTAGCTTTAAAAAACGCACTTCGTTATTTTGAACCCGAGCATCACGCTACTTTAATTCCCGAATTCAAAGCCGAATTAGAGACTTACGGCAGAATTTATATGTATCGCCTACGTCCTGATTATAAAATGTATGCGCGTCCTATTTCAGAATATCCTGGCAAAAGCGAACAAGCAAAAGCGATTATGCTAATGATTCAAAATAACTTGGATTATGCTGTAGCCCAACATCCTCATGAATTAATAACTTATGGTGGTAATGGAGCTGTTTTTCAAAACTGGGCTCAATATCGCTTAACCATGAAATATTTGGCCGAAATGACAGACGAACAAACGTTAGTCATGTATTCAGGTCACCCAATGGGATTATTCCCATCGCATAAAGAAGCACCAAGAGTTGTAGTTACTAACGGAATGGTTATCCCAAATTACTCCAAACCAGACGATTGGGAAAAAATGAACGCATTAGGTGTTTCACAATACGGACAAATGACAGCTGGAAGTTATATGTATATTGGTCCGCAAGGAATTGTACATGGAACAACCATCACTGTTTTAAACGGATTTAGAAAAATTAAAAAATCACCAAAAGGCGGATTATTCGTAACTTCTGGATTAGGAGGAATGAGTGGTGCTCAGCCAAAAGCAGGAAATATTGCAGGTTGTGTAACTGTTTGTGCCGAAGTAAATCCAAAAATCACACATATTCGCCATTCACAAGGATGGATTAATGAGATAGTTGATAACATTGACGAATTAGTTCCTAGAGTTAAAAAAGCATTAGAAAATCAAGAAGTAGTTTCGATTGCTTATTTAGGAAATGTGGTTGATGTATGGGAGCGATTTGACCAAGAAAATTTACATATCGATTTAGGTTCTGATCAAACTTCTTTACACAATCCTTGGGCGGGTGGCTACTACCCTATCGGATTTACCTTTGAAGAATCAAATGAAATGATGGCTAACGAACCTGAGCGTTTCAAAGAAGAAGTTAGAAAAACACTTCGTCGTCATGCTGAAGCAATTAACAAACATACTGCTAAAGGAACCTATTTCTTTGATTATGGAAATGCCTTTTTATTAGAATCTTCAAGAGCTGGAGCTAATGTGATGAATGACCACCCAACTTTAGGTAGAGAATTTAAATACCCAAGTTATGTTCAAGATATTATGGGACCAATGTGTTTTGATTATGGATTTGGACCATTCCGTTGGGTTTGTGCTTCAGGAAATCCAGAAGATCTAGCTAAGACCGATAAAATAGCTTGCGATGTTTTGGAAGAAATGATGAAAAATTCGCCAGAGGAAATTCAACAACAAATGGCAGATAACATTCAATGGATTAAAGGTGCGCAAGAAAATAAATTGGTTGTAGGTTCACAAGCTCGTATTTTATACGCTGATGCCGAAGGACGAATTAAAATTGCAGAAGCATTTAATCAAGCGATTGCTCGTGGTGAGATTGGCTATGTGATTTTAGGTCGCGACCACCACGATGTTTCAGGAACCGATTCTCCTTACAGAGAAACTTCTAACATATATGATGGTTCAAGATTTACTTCTGATATGGCGATTCATAACGTAATTGGAGATAGTTTCCGAGGTGCCACTTGGGTTTCTATTCACAATGGTGGCGGTGTTGGCTGGGGAGAAGTAATTAATGGCGGATTTGGTATGGTTCTTGATGGAAGTAAAGAAGCATCAAGACGTTTAGAGTCAATGCTTTTCTGGGATGTTAATAACGGAATTTCACGAAGAAGTTGGGCAAGAAATGAAGGCGCTATTTTTGCAATAAAAAGAGCCATGGAGACGCAACCTTTATTAAAAGTTACCATCCCTAATTTAGTAGATGAAAATTTATTATAGTTTCAGGTTTCGAGTTTCAAGTTAAGATTCTAATTCCTGAAATCAAAAACTTAAAACTAATTATTATGAAAACTTTAAAATTTCTTACCGTATTTTTTTTAGTATTTTTTTTAGCTTCTTGTAGTTCTGTCAGAGTAAATGCGGATTATGATAAAAAAGCGAATTTTACTAACTATAAGACCTTTGCTTACTTAAAAAGTGGTATAGATAAAGTTGAAATTTCCGATTTAGATAAAAAGAGAATTCTAAATTCTATTGAAGAGGTAATGATTTCTAAGGGATTTACTAAGTCTGAAAACCCTGATATTTTGATTAGTATTTTCACAAAAGAACGTGAGCGTGTTGATGTTTATCAAAATTATGGATTTGGTTGGGGTTGGAATCCGTACTGGGGAATGGGTTATACAAATGTTATGACCAGTCCTGAAGGTACCCTTTTTATTGATATTATTGATGCCAAAACAAGAGAATTGGTTTGGCAAGGTGAAGGTTCAGGATATCTCACAAAAGATACTGAAAAAAAAGATGCAAGAATAAAGGAGTTTGTTACTAGAATTTTAGAACAATATCCTCCAAAATAAAAAAGGAAGGTGTGATTTTTTCACACCTTCCTTTTTTATTGAATATTAATTATTTCATAATATTAAACTTTCGGTTTTTTGTAACTTTGCAACCGCTTTTCAAATAAAGCAATTTACAGTATGAATTTTTTAAAGGTTTTAACATTATCAATTAGCTTATTCATAATATCCAATAAAAGTTTTTCACAATGCTTTGAAATTGAGAGTATTTTAGTTGATGCATGTGATAATGGAGCTGATGAAGCATATAATGAAATGTTTCGAATGAGAATTGGAGCAACACCACTAAATACAAGCACATTAAGCATCAACTGGCCCGCTCAAACATGGCTTGGATTAGTTCAAAATGCCGCTACAGCCTCAAAAGTTAATCAACTTAATGCCGCTATTTTAGCGGCGGGTGGTTGTGGCCAAATTTTAGAACCGACTGGAGGTGTTCTACCTGCTAATTCTACTGTAATTGTTGTTACAAGTCCAAATTTAGACACAACATTAAATTCATTTGGGGCATTAACCTCAACCATTTACATGATTTTTCAAAATACTCCTGCTAATGCAAATGCAGGTCATTTTGGAAATTATAATTTACCTGCTGCAACTAGAACTTTAGCTGTTACTTTTGGTACAGGATGTTCTGACAGTGTAACTTATCAAAGAGCTAATTTAGTTAACATATTTGGAACCGTTGGTGGTACTGTAGCCGATTTAAATGGATCAACTGTAAATTTCACTCCATCAGGAACGGCAACCTATGTTAATAATGGGTGTATTGCACCTGTTCAACCTTTTACTGTTGAAGCAGGGACTACTCCTGTTTCAGCTTGTGCTGGACAAACAATAAATTTATCTGGAACTGCCCAAGGTCAAACTAGTGTTTCTTGGAGTGCTGCATCTGGAAGTTTTTCAGCATCAAACAATTTGTCAACCTCGTATACTGTGCCTGCAACTGCAACAAGTGGGAGTAGTATAATTTTAACATTAACTGCTACCAATTCTTGTTCAACAAACATAACTGATACTGTTGTAATTAATATTATTGGCACTACTTTAACTTTAGACTCTGCTAATAACAATCAAGATATTTGCTCTGGAAATGCTATCACTCCTATTCAATATACTTTTGGCGGAGGAGCAACAAATGTTAATGTAATTGGATTGCCAACTGGTGTAACAGCTACAACTTCCGGAAATACAGTTACTATTAGTGGAATTCCTACTAGTCCTTTTTCATACACTGTAGACACAATTGGTGGATGTGGAATAGTACGTTTATTGGGAAGTATTACTTTTTCAACAAATGCTACTTTAACTTTAGACTCTGCTAATAACAATCAAGATATTTGCTCTGGAAATGCTATCACTCCTATTCAATATACTTTTGGTGGTGGCGTAACTAGCGTGAACGTAATAGGATTACCAACTGGCGTTACTGCTACAACTTCTGGAAATACAGTTACTATTAGCGGAACTCCTACTAGTCCTTTTTCGTACACTGTAAATACTATTGGTGGATGTGGAGCAGTACCTCTAGGAGGAAGTATTACTTTTTCGACAAATGCTACTTTAACTTTAGACTCTGCTAATAACAATCAAGATATTTGCTCTGGAAATGCTATCACTCCTATTCAATATACTTTTGGAGGTGTAACTAGCTTGAATGTAATAGGATTACCAACTGGCGTAACAGCTACAACTTCCGGAAATACAGTTACTATTAGTGGAACTCCTACTAGTCCTTTTTCGTACACTGTAAATACTATTGGTGGATGTGGAGCAGTACCTCTAGGAGGAAGTATTACTTTTTCGACAAATGCTACTTTAACTTTAGACTCTGCTAA
>DIST01000003.1 GCA_002421645.1 Flavobacterium sp. UBA6203 | reverse complement strand
CATCATTAATTAAAAATCAAACAGTTATGCAAAAAATTATTTTGTACACCATCATTATTGCTTTTAGTTTAGTGACAAAAGCATTTGCCCAGGAAAAAAGTTTTGAAAAAAAGGCGAAAGAAATCGCTTCTAACATTGAAATGATTACTACTGAAGAAAAAAATGCTTTGAAGAAAGAAGTAGAGGCGATTGATTTGCAAGTAAAAGAAGGGAAAATTTCAGCCGAAAAAGGACAAGAATTAAAATTGAAAATTGCAGAAGAACGTGCCAAAAATATTGAAACTAAAGTAGCCATTGAAGAAGAAAAATTGGCACAATTAGTAAAAGATAAGGTTGATGGAAGGATTACTGATACTATCGAAGCTTCTTCAAGAAAAGGAGGAACAACCATTGTTATAGGAAGTAGTTCGCGAGATTCAATAGGGCAAAATAAAACGGAAATCAATTTGGGTTCAATGAAGATATATAAAGGCGAAAAAGATAAAGCTGAAAGAAAGTCAAAAAGAACTACATCGCAATTTGTTTTTGCATTTGGTTTAAATAATGTAATTACTAAGGGTGAAAATTTAAAAGACTCAGATTTTAAAGTGTGGGGTTCTCATTTTTATGAGTGGGGAATTACATATAATTCTAGAATTTTCAAAAATCATAACCTTATGCATGCTAAGTATGGGCTTTCATTAATGTATAATAACCTTAGACCAACAGATAATCGTTATTTTGCTGCCAATGGAGATCAAACAGATTTGGTTCAATCAACTGTAAAACTTGATGAATCTCGTTTTAGAAATGTGTATTTAACTGCTCCAATTCATTTAGAATTTGATTTTACGCCAAAAAAACTTTCAAAAGACGGAACCAAAACGTATTTCAGAACACATGAGTCGGTCCGATTAGGAATTGGAGGTTATGCAGGTGTTCGTGTTAAATCAAAACAAATATTAAAATATGAAATAGACGATCATAAAATAAAGGAAAAACAAAAAGGAGATTTCAATGTTTCGGATTTTAATTATGGATTGAGTGCATATGTAGGATATGGTCAAACCAGTCTATATGTTAAATATGACTTAAATCCGATGTTCAAAAACAATAATATAGATCAAAATAACGTTTCATTAGGTATACGCTTTGATTTTAATTAAATTTAGGGTTAGGTTAAGTTCTCTGTTTAAAAAGCACTTCAGTTACATGAAGTGCTTTTTTTGTTTTACCGCATTTTTTTATGGATTAACTTTGTAACTTTGAATTCGTTTTTTAAAATCCTAAAAATCAAAAATCTATTTTGATATCTAAAGACACCATAGAGAAAGTTTTTGAAACCGCCCGAGTTGAGGAGGTGATTGGTGATTTTGTTCAACTCAAACGTGCTGGAAGTAATTTGAAAGGATTATCGCCATTTGTAAACGAGAAATCGCCTTCGTTTATGGTTTCTCCGGTAAAGCAAATTTGGAAGGATTTTTCGTCTGGAAAAGGGGGGAATGCCGTAACGTTTTTAATGGAGCACGAACATTATACTTATCCAGAAGCAATTAAATATTTAGCTAATAAATACAACATTGAAATTGAAGAAACGGTTCAAACCGATGAAGATGTAGCGCAAGCCAATGAAAAAGAAAGTATGTATTTGGTTTCCGAATTCGCTCAAAAATATTTTCATCACACTTTATTAGAAACCGAAGAAGGAAAAGCTATCGGATTATCCTATTTTAAAGAACGTGGTTTTACTTCAGATACGATTAAGAAATTCGGTTTAGGATATTCTCCTGAATCTTGGGATGCTTTTACAAAAGAAGCACTCGGAAAAGGATATAAACTAGAATATTTAGATAAAACTGGACTTTCCATAGTTAAGGAAGACAAGCAATTCGATCGATTCAAAGGTCGTGTAATGTTTCCAATTCACAGTATGAGCGGACGAGTTTTGGGATTTGGAGGTCGTATTTTGACCAATGATAAAAAAGCAGCAAAATACCTGAATTCACCTGAAAGTGATATTTACCACAAGAGTAAAGTTTTATACGGAATTTTCCATGCAAAGCAAGCTATTGCTAAACTGAATAATTGTTATTTAGTAGAAGGTTATACGGATGTAATCCAAATGCATCAAGCTGGAATTGAAAATGTTGTAGCTTCTTCAGGAACGGCTTTAACACCAGACCAAATTCGTTTAATTAATCGTTTAACGCCAAATATTACCGTGCTTTTTGATGGTGATGCTGCCGGACTTCGTGCTTCAATTCGTGGTATCGATTTGATTTTGGAAGCTGGAATGAATGTAAAAGTGTGTACGTTTCCTGATGGCGATGACCCAGATAGTTTTGCAAGAAAAACTTCGTATGAAGATTTGTTGCAATATTTTGAAGATAACGCCAAAGACTTCATTCAGTTTAAAGCGTCTTTATTGATGCAAGAAGCTAAGAATGACCCAATCAAAAAAGCGGATTTAATTCGGGATATGGTCATCAGTATTTCAAAAATTCCAGACCGAATTAAACGTGAAGTCTATATTAAGGAATGTTCTAGAATTATGGATATTTCTGAAGATGTGCTTTTTAATACATTAGCGCAATTAGTTAAAAAAGAATTATCAGAAGCTAATAAACAATATAAAGAGGAACAAAAGGCATTTGAAATCGTAAGAAATGATGTTACTCAACCTACATCAAAAGTTGATATTCAATATGAATTGGAACATAAAATCATACAGATTTTGTTGTTGTATGGCGATAAAGAAGCCGAATTTGAAGATACTATTTTAAGTCAGAATGAGGAAGGAGAAATGGTTGAGGTAAAAGAGCAAAATACCTATAAAGTTTTCCAACGAATTTATCTGAGTTTGCAAGAAGATGAGGTAGAACTGGCAAATCCAATTTTCAAAGAAATTTACAATCATTTAATTGCATATTTTAATGAAAATGAGTCATTTGAATTGGATAAATATTTGATGCAACTTCCTGAAGAATTAGCGCAAGAAGTCACCACGGTTCTTATGAATGAAGAACGTGAGGTATTACACAATTGGGAAGTACAACAAATCTATGTAAAACAAAAGGAATCCACCATAAGCCAATACGTAACCGAGACGATTATCACATTGCGATGGTATTTAGTCAATAACATTATAGACGATTTGAAAAATTCAATTTCGTCCGATGAAAATTCTGATAACTCAGAAACTCTGGAAATGGTAATGGCTTATTTGGGGTTAACACATATCTTTTCTAAAAACTTGGGTAGAGTTTTGTCAAGATACAATTAAATTACATCTAAATCTTTTGCTTTTTTTAATAAATCCACGAGGTTAGTTACATCTAGTTTGGCTAATAATCGCAATTTGTAAGTACTAATTGTCTTTTCATCTAAACCAAGTATTTGAGCTACTTCTTTGTTTTTCTTACCATCATTTAGGTAACGAAGTACTTCAATTTCTCTTGTAGATAATTTTTTAAACAATCGCTCCGATTTTTTTCCTTTACTAAGCATTTCAATGCTTTTCTTAACCGTTTCGCTAAAGACAACTTTGCCTTCAGTTACTTTTGTAATTGTGGCTTCTAGATCTTTTAAATCACTTTTCTTAGAAACGTATGCTGAAACTCCTGCTTTAATTGCTGTTGGAGCATACATCTGTTCGGAAACATTTGTAAACATAACGATTTTAGTTTCAGGAAAATCTTTCATCAAATTTTTAATGTCTCTGATGCTTGGCAATCCATCTAATTCTACATCTAGGATAAGAATATCACAACGTTTTGCCTCTAAAAGTGAAAGTAAAGATTCTAAATTTTTAGCCGATCCAATAACTTCCATTTTAGTGTTACCATGAAAAAAGGATTGTAATCCATGAACTACAACTGGTAAACTATCTGCTATACCTATTTTAATCATAACTAAAAAATTATAGTATTAATAATATATTATCAAAGTTACTAAAAAAAAATGTAATTACTTGTTAATTAAAAATGTAATTATTTTAAATTATCAGGAATTTTACAAATTGGAATAGGATTCATTTTGTGTTGGTTAACAGTGTTAAGTCTTTTGTAGATTTTAAATACTTCAGCTTCTCTGCCAGTAAAATCTTCACTATTTTTTCCGTTTTCTATTTGGTTCATTGCCCATTCTAGCTCGTCATAGTTAGCGCCAATTTGATCTTCATCACTTCGGTCATCACCAAACAAGCCATCTGTGGGTTTGGCTTTTAAAATGCTTTCAGGTACTTGTAAATAGGTTGCTAGTAAACGTACTTCACTTTTAACTAGATCAGCAATAGGGCTAATGTCTACACCACCATCGCCATATTTTGTAAAAAAGCCTACGCCAAAGTCTTCAACTTTATTTCCAGTTCCTGCCACCAAGAAACCATGTAATCCAGCAAAATAATACAAAGTGGTCATTCGTAAACGCGCACGAGTATTAGCTAACGACAAATTTAAAACGGCTTCATTTTCGCTCGAAGGAACTTGATTTTTGAAACTTTCAAAAACGGGAGTTAAATCGGCTCTTTCGTTGAAAACATTCGGAAAACGATTTTTTAGTTGGTCAATATGTTCATAAGCTCTATTAACATGGCTTTCCGCTTGATGTATAGGCATTTCAACACATAGTGTAGGTAAACCTGTTTGGGCACATAAAGTAGATGTTAAAGCGCTATCTATTCCTCCAGAAATTCCCACAACAAAACCCTTTACTTTTGCGTTAATAGCATAATCGTGTAACCATTGTACAATATGTTGGTTGATTTTTTCGGCTTGAAATGTGTTAGAATTTGTCATTTTTTTATGAAAATTTATGAGTCGATAAATGTATATTTGCAAACTAATTTTGGTTCCATAAAAGTATAAAAAATACCCTATATGAAGAAATTATTATTTGCGCTTGTCATTGTTACTTTGTTTTCTTGTAAAGAAGAAAGCAAAGTAGAGGAAGCTGTTGCAAAAATTCCAGTTGAGTTTAAAGTGGAGCGATTTGATCAAACTTTTTATCAATCCAAACCTGAAGATTTGCAAAAAATCAAAGCGCAATATCCATTCTTTTTTCCAGAAGGAAATCCAGATTCGGTTTGGGTTAATAAGTTGAAAAATCCATTATTGAAGGAATTGTACAAAGAAGTACAAATAAAATATCCAACATTAGGTCCAATTGAATCCGATATGGAAAAAATGTTTGCTTATGTGCAGTATTATTTTCCAAAATTCAAAACGCCAAGAGTAATTACCTTAATTAATGAAGTGGATACAGATGCAAAGGCATTTTATGTGGATACTTTGGCTTTAGTATCATTAGATTGTTATCTAGGAAAAGAACACCGTTTTTATGTGGATTTTCCTGAATATAAAAAGCAAAGTTTAGAGTCAAATCAAATTTTACCTGATTTAGTATCAACTTTTTGTTACGGTAAAATTGCTCCTCCAGCAGACCGAACTTTATTATCAGCTATGATTTATTATGGAAAAGAATTGTATGTAAAGGATAAGTTAATTCCATTTTACTCTGATGCGGATAAAATTGGTTATACCGAAATGCAAATCAAATTCTGTCAAGAAAACGAATATTTCATGTGGAGTAATTTAGTTGAAAATAAGTTATTGTTTGATTCTAATCCTAAAAATGAAATGCGATTTATAAGACCAGCACCATTTTCAAAATTCTATTTAGAAATTGATAACCAAACTCCAGGAAGAGTGGGGCAATGGTTAGGTTGGCAAATCGTAAGAAGTTATATGGAAAATAATGAAGATGTAACTTTAGAACAATTATTAGCAATGGATGCTAAAACTATCTTTGATAACTCAAAATATAAACCTAAGAAGCAATAAGTATATGAAGACATCTGATATAAAAATCACAGTAGGATTAGACGAAAATAACGTTCCAGAAAAGTTGCTATGGACGGCACAAGATGGTGGTGTAGAGCAAGAAGAAGCAAAAGCACTGTTATTGTCAGTTTGGGATAGCAAAGCAAAAGAAACACTTCGTATAGATTTATGGACAAAAGATATGCCAATAGACGAAATGAAACAATTTTTTCATCAAACTTTAGTAGCAATGGCTGATACTTTTCAACGTGCTACTGCAGATGAGAAAATGTCAGATACTATGCGTGATTTCTGTGATTACTTTGCTGAAAAAATGGATTTAAAAGCATAAAAAAAGTCGCTAGAAATAGCGACTTTTTTGTTTTAAAACCCTTCGTTTTTAAAAATATCTTCGTTTATCTGATTAATGTATTCCAGAATAGTATCTCTGCCGGTAGCTTCTAATGATGAGGTAATGAAATATTGTGGCATCTCGGCCCAATTATTGGCTAACATTTGTTTTTTGTATGCTGCTATATGAGAGGCAACTTTTGTTTTTCCAATTTTATCTGCTTTCGTAAAAATAATGGCAAACGGAATTTCGCTTTCACCTAAATATTCCATAAATTCCAAATCAATTTTTTGTGCTTCTAAACGAATGTCAATTAATACAAAGGCACAAATCAATTGCTCGCGTCTTTCAAAATAATCGGTAATAAATTGTTGGAAAACCGCTTTGGTTTTTTTAGAAACTCTTGCATAACCATAACCAGGTAAATCTACTAAAAACCAATTATTGTCGATTTTAAAGTGATTGATTAATTGGGTTTTTCCTGGTTTTGATGAGGTTTTTGCCAAATTTTTATGGTTCGTCAACATGTTAATCAATGATGATTTTCCAACATTGGAACGACCAATAAAAGCATATTCAGGCAAACGTTCTTTCGGACATTTATCTACTTCTGAATTGCTGACAATAAATTCGGCGGTATTAATTTTCATAGTATTCTAAAATAGAATCATTATATGTTATTCTTTTGTAACCAATGATATAAAATTTCATTAAATTGATTAGGATGCTCCATCATGGCAGCATGTCCGCATTTCTCAATCCAAAATAATTCTGAATTGGGTAATAATTTATCAAACTCTTCAGCTACATTTGGCGGCGTTACCTTATCATTTCTTCCCCAAATAATACAAGTTGGAGTAGTCATTTTTGGTAAATCTTTTGCCATATTATGACGAATAGCGCTCTTAGCAATCGTTAAGGTTTTAATCAATTTGATTCTATCATTAACCGTTGCAAAAACTTCGTCAACAATTTCCTTAGTTGCAATAGCAGGGTCATAAAATACATCTTCGGCTTTCTTTTTAATGTATTCGTAATCACCACGTTTTGGGTAACTTTCGCCCATTCCACTTTCATATAACCCAGAACTTCCTGTGATTACTAGTGCTTTTACTAATTCAGGATACATTTTGGTAAAATATAATCCGATATGACCTCCAAGCGAATTACCAAGTAAGATAACTTTATCGTAACCTTTAAAAACTACAAAATCTTTAACAAATTTTGAAAAGGCTTTAACGTTAGTTTTTAAGATATTTTGTGTGTAAATAGGTAATTCTGGAATCACCACTTTGTATCCTTTAGGAGGAAAAAAATTAGCTACACCATCAAAATTACTTAAGCCACCCATTAAACCATGAAGAATGATTATTGGGGTTCCTTCGCCTGCTTCAAAATAGGTGTATTTTTTTTCTTTTTTTAACATAAAATCCACTTAAGGTATTAGTTCTAATGATTGACAAATATACTATTTTATTAAAGAATGAAAAGAAAAATTTAACAGAGTTGATTTTAAGCTTTTATAGCTTGTAAAATGTTAGTTATCAACAATTTTATGGGGTTTTCATTTGAAAATGGGGAAAAGTTAGCATTTGATTTTTTAGTAAAAACGCTTCTCAAATATTGATTTTGCAAATATTACTTTGTTAAAAGTGGAATATCGAGTTTTAAAATCCAAAAACTTATTAACAAAGTGGTAGTTTGTGGTAAAAAGTGGTAAAAATTTTCTAAATTTGTCCATATTCTAATTGAAAAGAAAAGTTGAAAACATTAATCGGAACATACGAATGTAAAGTGGATGCCAAAGGAAGGCTGATGCTGCCAACGTCGCTAAAGAAACAATTAGGTTCTTTAGAGGATGGTTTCGTATTGAAACGTTCGGTTTTTCAATCGTGTTTGGAATTATTCCCAATGGCGGAATGGAATAAAATGATGTTGAAAATCAATAAACTAAATCGTTTCAATAAAAAGAACGACGATTTTATTAGAAGATTTACAGCAGGAGTTAAAATGATTGAGATTGATGCAACAGGGCGACTTTTAATTCCGAAAGATTTAGTGGTTTTTGCTCAAATTGATAAAGATATTGTGTTGAATTCAGCTATTAATATCATCGAGATTTGGGATAAAGATAAATACGAAAATGCGATTGAAAACGCAGTAGGTGATTTCGCAGACTTGGCAGAAGAAGTAATGGGTAATTTTAATGACGACGAAGATGGAATATCATAATCCAGTATTGTTAAAAGAAACAGTTGATGGATTGAATATTCATCCTGATGGTGTGTATGTGGATGTTACTTTTGGAGGTGGCGGTCACTCAAGAGAAATTATGAGTCGTTTGGGAGAGAAAGGCAAATTATTCGCTTTTGACCAAGATTTAGATGCTTTAAAAAATGCAATTGACGACGAGCGATTTACTTTAATCAATGAGAATTTTAGATTCATTAAACGATTTTTACGTTTCCACGGAATCAAGCAAGTAGATGGAATTTTGGCTGATTTAGGCGTTTCATCACACCAATTTGATGTGGCAGAACGAGGTTTTTCAACTCGTTTTGATGCTGAATTGGATATGCGAATGAATCAAAAAGGCGATATAAGTGCATATCACGTAGTAAACGAATACGACGAACAAGATATTGCAAGAGTGTTGTTTGATTACGGCGAATTGAAAAATGCAAGAGCGATGGCAAATGTAATCGTAACCGCTCGAAAAGATAAAGAAATCCGTAATTCGGACGAATTGAAAAAAGTGTTAGCGAAATTTTTGCCTGGACACAAAAGCAATAAAATTTTAGCTCAAATATACCAAGCCATTCGTATTGAAGTCAATCAGGAAATGGATGTGTTGAAAGAGTTTTTAGAACAATCGCTTGAGATTCTAAAACCTGGAGGCCGACTGAGTGTTATCTCGTATCACTCATTAGAAGACAGATTGGTAAAACGTTACATGCGAAACGGCATGTTTGAAGGAGAACCCGAAAGAGATTTCTTCGGAAATTTCAAAGTTCCTTTCAAAATTATTGAAAAATTAATTGTTCCTACAGAAGAGGAAATAGCATCAAACAACAGAGCACGAAGTGCAAAACTAAGAGTAGCAGAAAAAATATAGCAATACATGAAAAACGGAATCTACAGTTTACTAAAAGCAAAATTTCTTATAAGTGATGACGCTCTTAAGAACTGGAAATTCATCGTTTTTTTGGTAATCTTAGGAATGATGGCTATTGCAAATAATCATCAATACGATGCAAAAAATTA
>DIST01000053.1 GCA_002421645.1 Flavobacterium sp. UBA6203 | reverse complement strand
TTATTCAGTTGTTGTTACCAATAATGTAACTAATTGTTCGGAAACGGATACTATTACAGCAACTTTTTCTTCCGAACCCCAATCTGTTTTTGCCACTTTGTTAACTCCAGCATTCTCAACAGGATTGGCTGCAATTGAAGTAACTGCAGTTGGAGGTTTTGGAGAATATGAGTATAGTTTGAACGCTATTGATTGGCAATCAAGCCCTGTTTTTACAGATTTACCTAATGGATCTTATTCAGTATATGTAAGAGATATTCAAGGGTGTGGACTATTGCAAACCAATTTGATTCAAACTATAAATTACAATAATTATTTTACACCTAATAATGACGGTTATAACGATAAATGGAATATTTATTTACCTGAATCATACGAAGGTGTAATCCATATTTACGATAGGTATGGTAAATTATTAAAACAAATTAGTCCATATGGAGAAGGATGGGATGGAACTTATAATGGAAATGTACTACCATCAACAGATTATTGGTTTAAAGTAGAATATGTAGAAAATAATATAAAGAAAGAATTTAAATCACATTTCAGTCTAAAAAGGTAATAATGGAATTAGGCTCAATTAAAACAGAAATCGCAAACAATATTGCAAAAGTTACATTCTCGCATGTAGCAAGTAACTCTTTTCCAAGTTCGTTGCTTCAACAATTAACAAGTGAATTACAATCGTTAAATCAAAATGAAACGGTTGCCGTCATTGTTCTCCAAAGTCAAGGAAACGGAGCTTTTTGTGCTGGTGCCTCTTTTGATGAATTAATTGCGATTTCTAATTATGAAGAAGGGAGTGATTTTTTCTCTGGATTTGCCAATGTTATCAACGCTATGCGAAAATGTTCCAAATTAATTATTGGAAGAATTCATGGTAAGGCTGTTGGTGGTGGCGTTGGTTTAGCAGCCGCTTGTGACTATACTTTTGCAACAATAAAAAGTGATATTAAATTGTCGGAAATAGCTATTGGAATTGGACCTTTTGTTATAGAACCAGTGGTTAGTAGAAAATTAGGCAAAACTTCCTTAGCCCAAATGGCATTAACTCCTACAGAATGGAAATCGGCTACTTGGGCATTCGAAAAAGGCTTATATTCTGAGATTTTTGATACTATTCAAGATTTAGATATTAGACTAGAAGATTATATTAATGAACTTGCAAAATACAACATTGAAGCATTAGCCGAAATGAAAAAAGTACTTTGGGAAGGAACCGATAATTGGGACAGCTTACTTTATGATAGAGCTGCTATTTCTGGCCGATTGGTTTTATCAGATTTTACAAAAAAAGCATTAAAAAAATTTAAAAAATGATAAATTTAATTCTTTTTCTTCAACAAGTTAGTGTCGAACAGAAGTTGAAAGATGCACCAGACGGCCAATATCAAATAGGCGTATTAATAGGGTCGTTTATCCCTTTTGTTGTGTTAGTAGGAATTGCCTATATACTATACAGCAGAGCAAAAAAGAAAGAATAAAATAAAAAAACAAATTATGTCAAACATACGAATTACTAAACAATTTAATTTTGAAACCGGACATGCACTTTACGGATATGATGGAAAATGTAAAAATGTTCATGGCCATAGTTACAAATTATCCGTAACAGTAATTGGAAAACCTATTGAAGATACTTCCAATGTAAAATATGGAATGGTGATAGATTTTGGTGATTTAAAAAAAATTGTAAAAGAGCAAATTGTTGATGTGTTTGATCATGCTACTGTTTTTAATAAAAACACTCCCCACATAGAATTAGCCCATGAATTAAAAACAAGAGGCCATCATGTTATTTTAGTAGAATACCAGCCTACTAGTGAAAATATGGTGATTGATTTTTCAAATAAAATTAAAAACTTATTGCCTCCAAACATAAAATTACATTCACTACGCTTACAAGAAACCGAGTCTTCTTTTGCAGAATGGTATGCAAGTGATAATGAATAACAAAAAGAGCTTTTAAGCTCTTTTGTTATTAAAATCGGTTATCCCCGTCTAGCATTCTTCCTAACCCACCTAAAAGACTTCCTTCCTCTCTATTTCCACCGTTTTGAGGAGCGCTTGCGTAAATTCTTCCGGCTAATCTACTAAATGGTAACGATTGAACATAAACGGTTCCAGGTCCGCGAAGCGTTGCAAAGAAAACACCTTCCCCACCGAAAATGGTATTTTTAATTCCGCCAACGAACTCAATATCGTAATCTACATCTTTGGTAAAACCAACTAAACATCCTGTATCAACACGAAGTAATTCGCCAGATTGTAATTCTTTTTTAGCCAAAGTTCCGCCTGAATGCACAAACGCCATTCCGTCTCCTTCAACTTTTTGCATAATGAAACCTTCACCACCAAATAATCCGGTTCCGATTTTTTTAGTGAATTCGATTCCAACAGAAACGCCTTTTGCAGCGCATAAAAATGAATCTTTCTGACAAATGAATTTTCCACCTAATTGTTGTAAATCGATAGGTACAATTTTCCCAGGATAAGGAGAAGCGAATGATACTTTTCGTTTTCCAAAATCTTGGTTTTGATAAGCTGTCATGAACAAACTTTCGCCTGTTAAAACACGTTTACCTGCGGATAACAATTTGCCAAAAAGTCCTTGTTGCTGATCTTGACTTCCATCGCCAAAAATAGTTTCCATTTTTATACCATTTTCCATCATCATAAAACTTCCGGCTTCGGCAATCACAACTTCTTGTGGGTCTAATTCAATTTCAACATATTGCATTTCTTCACCATAAATATGGTAATCTATTTCGTGTGCTCTCATAATTTTATTTTTTTTAATTAGTCGAGCAGACAAAAGAAATGTTACTATGAAAACAAAAAACCGAAAACAATATTGCTTTCGGTTTTTTTAGTAAAGTTACTTATATCAAATCTAGTAATCTAATTTCACATAGCCAATTTCCTTACTAATCTTTGCTTTTCTTCTGTTAATATAAGACGAAGAATTGGATGCTTTGTATTTTCTGGGATTAGGAAGAATAGCCGCAATTCCGGCAGCTTCATAACGGGTTAAACTAGCGGCATCTTTTCTGTACCAATGTTTAGCTGCTGCTTCGGCACCATAAACACCATCACCCATTTCGATACTATTAAGATAAACCTCCATAATACGTTTTTTACCCCATATTAATTCAATTAAAACCGTATAATATGCTTCTAAACCTTTACGAACATAACTTCTGCCTTGCCAAAGAAAAACATTTTTTGCCGTTTGTTGCGAAATAGTACTTCCACCTTTTAAGCGTTTACCTTTTTGATTGTTCTTGAAGGCTTTTTGCATGGCTTCAAAATCAAAACCCAAATGTTCTAAAAAACGTCCGTCTTCACTGGCAATTACTGCTTTTTGAAGGTTTAATGAAATTTCGTCAATTGGCACCCATTCATGACTGCACACCATATCTTTTCCAGCCGCATTATGTTCCAAAGCACGAATTCCCATCAAAGGAGTAAACGGTACAGGAACAAATTTAAAAAGCAACACGACAGAAAAACTAATGATATTGAACCATAAAAACAACAACCAAAAGAAACGTAAAATCTTTTGACCTGTAGTTCTTTTTTTTGCTGGTGATTTTGGTAATTTACTTTTTGTAGTAGTTTTTTTTGTCATATTTTAAACTAAATCTGCTAATTCTTGTCCGACTAAACTGCCTATGGCAACTCCCATTCCGCCCATGCGAACTCCACAATACACGTGATTGGAAAGTTGTTCTACTATTGGCTTTTTATGTGTTCCAACGCCCATAGTGCCGCTCCAACGGTGTTCAATTTCAAACGCTTGATGTGGCAAAATTACTGTTTTTAATAACTCTTCCAAACGATTTTGAATCAATTCAGTAGTATCGTGAGAAGTGGTGGTTTCCCCTTCGAAATCTAAGTTTCTTCCGCCACCAAACAGAATTCTATCGTTTATATTTCTGAAATAAAAATAGCCTTTATCTAAATGAAAAGTACCTTTAATATCTAAATTCGGAATTGGTTTTGTGATTAAAACTTGTGCACGAGCTGGTTTTACTTGATTGTTAGTCAATTGCGATGCAAAACCATTTGTGGTAAATAATAATTTATTGGTTTTGAATGCAATTCCATTGGTTTCCACCTCAACACCATCGTTTACATCTTGAAAACTTGCTACCGTTTGAGAGTTTAAAATTAGGATATCGTTTTGATGTGCTTTTTTTAGTAACCCTTGCATCATATTCCCCGTATCAATTTGCGCTTCGAATGGATTGAAGATTAAATTTTCGAAAATACCTCCAAAATTAAAACGATCTACTTCTTTTGAAAAAACATCAGTTTTAAAAAGTGGTTTAATGATATCGTTGATGAATGAAATTTTCTGAATGCATTCATTATAAAACGATTCGTCTTCTTTTAGAAATAATTCGTAACCGCCATAAGGTTTTAAATCAATTACAGAATCACCGAGATTTTTTCGAAGCAATTGTAAGCCTGCATATCGTTTTTGAATGAGTTGAATTACTTCTTCTTCGGTATAGGTTTTTAAATCGTCTATGATTTCGGAAATACTTCCAAAACAAGCAAAACCAGCATTTTTTGTACTCGCTCCTTGAGGCAAAATACCTTTTTCGAGAATTAAAATTTTTGAAGATGGAAATCGTTCGCGCAAAGCTAGTGCGGTATGCAACCCTACAATTCCACTACCAACGATAGTAAAATCGATGTTTGAAAACCAATTTTTTATTTCCCAATAACTAAGTTGCATTATTCTTGCGTATTTGCAGTCTTTTTTCTGGCTTTAATAGCTTTCATTATCAATGGAAAAGAAGTTACAGCAATTAAAATTAAAATAATCGTTTCAATATGTTTCTTTAAATCAATACCAAATTCTTCGTTAAAGAAACCGTACAAATAATGTCCAGCAAAAACTAAAAGAAACGACCATAAAAGCGAACTCAATACGTTATAAAACATGAATTTACTTTTTTGCATGTGCACAATTCCAGCGATAATAGGCACAAATGTTCTTACAATAGGTAAAAAACGAGCAAATATGATGGCTTTACCTCCGTGTTTTTCGAAGAAAGCTTGCGATTCATATAAATATTTCTTTTTGAAAAAGAAACTATCTTGTTTGTTATATAAAAACTGGCCACTAGTGGCTCCAAACCAATATCCGAAAATATTGCCTAAAGTTGCTGCTGATGCAATTAATAAAGCCAAAATAGTAACATTAGACAAATCACTTGGAATCATGAAAAAGGTTTCGACTAATTCACGACTATAAATTCCAGATAAAAATAACAGACTATCACCTGGCAAAAAGAATCCAGCAAATAAACCTGTTTCAGCAAAAACTATGAATAAGACCATATAAATCCCTATAGGAATTCCACCGACTTCCATAGTGATGTAGAATTCGGGATTAAATAGTTTGGTCCAGTGAAAATTATCCATGATGTTCTTCAGGTTTAGATTCCCATTTATCAATTGCTGCTGTAGACAATGCATTTCCTAAAACATTTGTCATACTTCTTGCCATATCACAAAAATGATCAATTGGTAAAATTAAGGCAATTCCTTCAGGCGGAATTCCAAACATAGCGCAAGTAGCTACTACAACAATTAAAGAAGCTCTCGGAACACCCGCAACTCCTTTACTCGTTAACATTAAAACCAATAACATGGTCAACTGTTCGCCTATTGACATATCAATTCCATACACTTGAGCAATAAAAATACTTGCAAAAGTCATGTACATCATACTACCATCCAAGTTAAATGAATAACCTAAAGGTAAGGTGAACGAAACAATTTTTGGTTGACATCCAAAACGTTCTAATTCTTCTACCATTTTTGGAAAAACAGCCTCACTACTAGTAGTTGAAAAAGCAATTAACAATGGGCTTTTGATTCTTTCTAATAAGACAAACAATCGCTTTCCTAAAATTAAATACCCTACTATTAATAACAACAACCAAAGTAGTAATATACCAACGAAAAATGCTCCTAGATATTTAGCATAAAGTGTAAAAACTTCAAAACCATGTTTGGCGATAGCACCTGCAACTGCACCTAAAACTCCAAGAGGCGCTGTCCACATGATATAAGTAACCATTTTTAAAACCACATGTGAAACCGTATCTAATAATTTTAAAACAGGTTTAGCTTCTTTTTTAGAAAAAGCTGACAATGCAACACCAAATAAAATGGAAAAAATCACAATTTGTAAAATTTCATTAGTTGCTAAAGCCTCAAATAAACTTTTTGGAATTACATGCTTCACAAATTCTTCCAATGAAAATCCTTTTGAATTTTCTAATAATTCAGAAGCACTGGAAGTATCTTCTAATTTAATCGAAGTTCCTTTTCCTGGAGCAAAAAAGTTCACTAAAAGCATCCCTAATAAAAGTGAAATCAATGAAGCAGAAATAAACCATGCCATTGCTTTAGCACCTACTCGCCCAACCATTTTCATATCGCCCATTTTAGCAATTCCAACTACTAAAGTTGAAAATACTAATGGAGCAATAATCATTTGAACCAAACGTATGAATATAGTACCTAGTAATTTTATATTTTTTGAAAAAGTATCAATTGAATCTGGAAACTGGTAGTGTACAATTCCACCCATTGCAACACCAATTATAAGCGATATGATAATTAAAATGAATAGTTTATTATTTTTCACAATCTGTAAATTTTTAAGATTGTGAAAATAGGGATATTTTTTGAAAAAATTGCTACATTTAGCTTCGTTTTAAAAATAACAGATATGAAAAATTACATTTTTCTCATTTTCAGCATGATAAGTATGAGTACATTAGCACAGCAAAACCTAACTCCCGAAATCTTATGGCAACTAGGAAGAGTTACCCCTTTAGGAATTTCAAAAGATGGAAAAGTTTTGGTTTATAAAGTCGGAACGCCTTCTGTGGAAGAAAATAAAATCAATTCAAAATATTATACGATTCCGGTTCAGGGTGGAAATGCTACTTTGGTGGAAGATTATAAATCATTATTAGTTGATAAAAATATATCTCCTGATGGGAAGTTACTATTATCTTCAAAAGAGGTGAAAGTAGAGAAATTATTAGGAAAAGACATTTATCCAGAATTATCAAAAACTACAGCTCAAGTTTACACAGGTTTAGATTATCGTCATTGGGACACTTGGAATGACGGAACTCATAACCATGTTTTCTATTCTGAGAATAAAAAAGATGCAGTTGGAATTGACATTATGCCAAACGAACCTTATGATGCGCCTCAAAAACCTTTTGGTGGTGATGAAGATTACATTTGGTCGCCTGATGGAACCAAAATCATATACGTTTGTAAAAAGAAAGCCGGTACTGCATATGCAACAAGCACAAATACCGATTTATACGAATACGACTTAGCCACAAAAACCACCAAAAACCTTACCGAAAGTAATTTAGGTTACGATACTGCACCTCAATTTTCACCTAAAGGCGATTTAACATGGTTACAAATGAAACGTGATGGCTATGAAGCAGATAAAAATGATATTATTGTTCGTCATAAAGGTTTAGATATTAATTTAACTGCTGGTTGGGATGGAACTGTGGATAGTTTTAGCTGGAGTGTCGATGGGAAAAAGGTATATTTCATTGCTGCAATTAAAGGAACAAAGCAACTTTTTGAAGTCAATTTTCCTGGTTTTACAAAAATTGCGGTTCGAGTAACGCAATTAACAGATGGCGATTTTGATGTAAATGCGATAGTTGGTTTTTCAGGAACTTCAGTTTTAGTAACCCGAAATGATATGAACCATGCTCCAGAAGTGTATTCGTATGATTTAGCTAAGAAAACATGGAAACAAATCACTAAAGTAAATGATGAAGCTTATGCTAAAATCGCTTCTTGTAAAACAGAAAAACGTTGGGTTACGACAACCGATGGTAAAAAGATGTTGGTTTGGGTAATTTTACCTCCAAATTTTGATAAAACTAAAAAATATCCAGCGCTTTTATACTGCCAAGGCGGACCACAAAGTGCGTTGACACAATCGTATTCTTTCCGTTGGAATTTCCAATTAATGGCTTCGCAAGGTTATGTAATTGTGGCACCAAATCGTAGAGGAATGCCAGGACACGGAACGGCTTGGAACGAACAAATTTCAGGCGATTGGGGTGGACAAGTTATGGATGATTACTTAGCAGCAATTGATGATGTAGCAAAAGAAGCATACGTAGACAAAACACGTTTAGGTGCTGTTGGTGCGAGTTATGGAGGTTACTCTGTATTTCAATTAGCTGGAATTCACAAAAATCGTTTCAAAACCTTCATTTCGCACTGTGGTATTTTCAATACAGAAAGTATGTATGGAACTACAGAAGAAGTGTTCTTTACGAATTGGGATTCCGGTGGTGCTTATTGGGAAAAAGATAATGCTACTGCTCAAAAAACGTATAATGAATTCAATCCAATTAAATTAATTAACAATTGGAATACACCAATTTTAATTATCCAAGGCGGAAAAGATTACCGTGTACCAATTGGACAAGGACAAGAAGCTTTTCAAGCAGCACAATTAAAAGGAATTAAAAGTAAATTCTTATTGTTCCCAGATGAAAATCATTGGGTATTAAAACCTCAAAATGCCTTAGTTTGGCAAAGAGAATTTTTTGGTTGGTTGAAAGAGACACTTTAAAAGTTCAAGGGCAACTTCAAAAAACAAATCAACACAAAAGTTAATAAAAAAAGCGATTTCAATTGAAATCGCTTTTTGTTTTTTTATTCTTGAGGGTCTTTCATTACAAAAGATTCCATGAATTTTGTAGTATAATTTCCGGCCACATAATCTGGTTCGTCCATTAATTGTCTGTGGAATGGGATTGTGGTTTTGATTCCTTCGATTACGAACTCATCTAAAGCACGCTTCATTTTATTGATAGCCTCTTCTCTCGATTGTGCTGTTGTAATCAACTTAGCAATCATTGAGTCATAATTTGGTGGAATTGTATATCCAGCGTAAACGTGCGTATCTAAACGTACTCCGTGACCTCCTGGCGCGTGTAAAACCGTAATTTTACCTGGCGAAGGACGGAAATCGTTATAAGGATCTTCTGCATTAATACGACATTCTATTGAGTGTAATTGTGGATAATAGTTTTTACCAGAAATTGGCACACCAGCCGCAACTAAAATTTGCTCACGAATTAAATCGTAATCAATTACTTGCTCTGTAATTGGGTGCTCTACTTGGATACGTGTATTCATCTCCATGAAGTAGAAATTTCTGTGTTTATCAACTAAGAATTCAACTGTTCCAGCACCTTCATATTTGATATATTCTGCTGCTTTAACTGCTGCTGTACCCATTTTTTCACGCAATTCATCTGTCATGAATGGCGAAGGAGTTTCTTCAGTTAATTTTTGGTGACGACGTTGAACTGAACAATCTCTTTCTGATAAGTGACATGCTTTTCCGTAAGAATCACCAACTACTTGAATTTCGATGTGACGTGGTTCTTCAATCAATTTTTCCATGTACATACCATCATTTCCGAAGGCTGCAGCTGCTTCTTGACGTGCACTTTCCCAAGCTTTTTCAAGTTCTTCTTCTTTCCAAATAGCACGCATTCCTTTACCCCCACCACCAGCGGTAGCTTTCATCATTACAGGATATCCAATTTCTTTAGCTACTTTTTTTGCTTGTTCAAAAGATTCTAAAATTCCTTCAGAACCTGGAACACATGGAACTCCAGCTTCAATCATTGTTGATTTTGCTGTAGCTTTATCTCCCATTTTTTCAATCATTTCTGGAGAAGCACCAATAAATTTGATACCGTGCTCTTGACAAATTTTTGAAAATTTAGCATTCTCAGATAAGAATCCATATCCCGGGTGAATAGCATCAGCATTTGTAATTTCAGCCGCTGCTATAATATTTGACATTTTTAAGTAAGATAAATTACTTGGAGGAGGTCCAATACAAACTGCTTCATCAGCAAATTTTACGTGCAAACTATCCGCGTCAGCCGTAGAATAAACCGCAACAGTCTTAATGCCCATTTCTCTACAAGTTCTAATTACACGTAGTGCAATTTCTCCTCTATTGGCAATTAATATTTTTTTAAACATGTTCTTTTAATTAGATAATTAGACAATGTGTCAATTAGACAATTATAAAGATAGATGTTCTACCTTCTTGTCATCCTGAGCTACGTCGAAGGGCTAACTTCTAACTTTATTATGATGGATCAACTAAGAATAATGGTTGATCGAATTCAACCGGAGAAGCATCATCCACTAAAACTTTTACAATTTTACCAGAAACTTCAGATTCAATTTCATTGAATAATTTCATTGCTTCAATTACACAAAGAACATCTCCTTTACCAATTGTAGAACCTACTTCAACAAACATTGGTTTGTCTGGAGCTGGTTTTCTATAGAAAGTACCAATAATTGGCGATTTAACTGTTACATATTTTGAATTGTCATCTGCTGCTGGAGCCGCTGGAGCTGCTGGACTAGCTACAACTTGTGGAGCCGCAACCTGAGGAGCTGCTGCCATTGGCATATGTTGTACATAAGTAGTAGTACTTTCTGTGCCTTCTGCAGTAGTTTTTATGGTGATTTTAAAATCGTCCATTTCTAATTTTACTTCTGTAGCACCTGATTTAGCTACAAATTTGATTAGGTTTTGAATCTCTCTAATATCCATAATATTTAATTTAGTTTAGTTTTGTTATTATTTAGTGTAAGCCCATTTTAAATAGATAGCACCCCATGTGAATCCGCCACCAAAAGCTGCAAAGATAATGTTATCTCCTTTTTTCAATTGGTTTTCGAAATCCGATAATAATAAAGGTAGGGTTGCCGAAGTAGTATTTCCGTATTTTTGAATGTTGATTAAAACTTTTGATTCGTCTAATCCCATTCTATTTGCAGTAGCATCAATAATTCTTCTGTTAGCCTGATGCGCTACTAACCAATTGATATCGTCGTGAGACAAATTGTTGCGCTCCATGATTTTCTCACTTACATCAGCCATTCCAGAAACAGCGTATTTGAAAACTGTTTTTCCGTCTTGAAAAACAAAATGTTGTTTGTTTTTTACTGTTTCTTCCGAAGGAGGTAAAATAGACCCACCTGCTTCAATTTTTAAGAATTCTCTTCCGATTCCATCGCTTTTTAAGATTTCATCTTGAAGTCCTAATCCTTCTGTGTTAGGTTCAAACAATACCGCTCCTGCTCCATCACCGAAGATGATACAAGTAGCGCGGTCTGTGTAATCGATAATCGATGACATTTTATCAGAACCTATCAATAAAACTTTTTTGTATTTTCCAGATGCGATATATGCAGAAGCCACTGACATTCCATACAAAAAACTTGAACAAGCAGCTTGCAAGTCAAAAGCAAAAGCATTTGTTGCTCCAATTTCTGTTGCTACAAAAACTCCTGTTGAAGCTACTGGCATATCTGGAGTTGCTGTTGCCATAATTACCAAATCTATCTCTTTTGGATCTAAATTGGCTTTCTCAAATAAATTTTGAGCGGCTTTGATTGCCATGAAAGAAGTTCCTTTTCCTTCTTCTTTTAATAATCTTCTTTCTTTAATCCCAGTACGAGTGGTAATCCACTCGTCATTAGTTTCTACTAATGTTTCTAACACTTGATTCGACAAAACATAGTCAGGAACATAAGCTCCAACTGCCGTAATTGCTGCTGTTATTTTATTCATCTTCGATTAATTTTTCTTTCTGAATTTTTAAAATTCAAAAAGTGGTGGAAATTACAAAAAAAATTTCAAACGAATCCTATTCGAATTGTATTATTACAAACTCGAATAGGTATTTAACAAAAAAACTCTCACGATGTGAGAGTTTTCTCTATTTTTTTGATACAATTAAGCTACAGCTTCTGTTTTATCAATTACAACTTGACCTCTGTAGTACATTTTACCTTCATGCCAGTAAGCTCTGTGGTATAAGTGAGCCTCACCAGTTACAGGACAAGTAGCAATTTGAGCAACTGTTGCTTTGTAATGCGTTCTTCTTTTATCTCTTCTTGTAGACGACTGTCTTCTCTTAGGATGTGCCATTGTTCTATTTTATTTATCCGTTAATAGTTTTTTTAAATTCTCCCATCTAGGGTCAATATCATTATTTTGTTGTTCTTCTTTCTTATGTTCTTTTGGAGAAAGCGATTCTAATTTTTCAATTACATCAGATAGCGAACCATCTTTAACACCAGGATGTATTCTTCGTAAAGGCACTGATAGTATGATAGACTCATAAATATACTGTGCTACATTTACTTGAAATTCACCATGAGGTAAAATGAGCAACTCCTCATTTTCATCATTAAAAGTATCTCCAAACTTAACTAAAAGTTTCAATTTTCCTTTAATTGGCAAATCAAACTCTTCACCCGACACATCACAAGGCACATTTACAGTTCCTTTGTGTTTGAAATCAAGCTCAAGCATGGTGCTTTTTTTCTCTAAAACAATATCAACTTTGACTGAAACGTCATTAAATTCGTCGTAATCAAAGTTTTTAAAGAACGTATTATCTATTTGATAATCAAACTGATGCTTCCCTATTTTTAATCCCACGAATGGAATTAAATATTCTTTTAAATTGTTCATAACAACAGTTTTACCTTTTTAAAAGGTGTGCAAAGATATAAAATATTTATAAATTCAAACTAGTTGTAAACATTTTTTTGTTTATAACTGTTTTTCTTTTGTTTTCAAAGGGTTCTTTATCAGCTCTTGATAGTCATTTCTTTTCTTAAAAATATCAATTGCTAAATAAACTGCCTCTTTAAATGACTCGTGATTAGCCACTCCTTTACCTGCAATTTCATAGGCTGTGCCATGATCAGGAGAAGTTCTAATTTTATTCAATCCAGCCGTATAATTAACACCATTGCCAAACGACAAGGTTTTGAACGGAATTAATCCTTGATCGTGATACGTTGCAATAACCGCATCATATTTCTCATATTGTGCTGAACCAAAGAACCCGTCAGCAGAAAAAGGCCCGAAAACCATATCTCCTGCTTCAAATAATTTTTTCAAAGCTGGTTTGATGATTTTTTCTTCTTCTTGACCAATTACACCATTATCACCCGAATGTGGATTCAATCCTAAAACAGCCACCTTTGGTTTTTCGATTTCAAAATCTTGTTTTAAAGTTTGAATAATGGTTTTGATTTTGCTCGAAATTAATTTTTCATTCAAATGTTTAGCCACTTCATTTACTGGAACATGATCCGTTAGCAAACCAACACGCAAATCATCATGCACCATTAACATTAAAGCATCACCTTCTAATTCTTTATCTAGATAATCGGTATGACCTGGAAATTTAAAATCTTCTGATTGGATATTGTACTTATTAATAGGAGCTGTTACCAAAACATCTACTACACCTTCTTTTAAGGCTTTTGTTGCAGCAACGAATGATTTAATGGCATAACTACCTACAACATCATCGTTTTTCCCCAATTCAAGATTTACTCCTTCTCGCCAAACATTAAGTACGTTGATTTTTCCAACAACCAATTGCTCAATTTTATCAATTCCATGAATCGCAATATCAATATTCAGCTCTTTTCTTAAAAAAGAAACAATCTTAGCATTTGCAAAAATTACTGGCGTACACAATTCTAACATTCGAGTATCTTCAAATGTTTTTAAAATAACTTCGCTTCCAATACCATTTAAATCTCCAATCGAAATTCCAACAATTATATTTTCTGCTTTTTTAACCATAACAAATGTGATTTATTGCTTACTTTTGATGTGCAAATTTAGTAAAATTAAATCAGTTATGTTTACCGGAATTATAGAAACCCTCGGAATTATAAAAGAAATCGAAAAAGATCAGGAAAACCTGCATGTAACGGTAGAATCTGATATTACTCACGAATTAAAAATTGACCAAAGTGTAGCTCATAATGGTATTTGTTTAACGGTAGTGAAAATCGAAAACAAAAATTACACAGTAACCGCTATCAAAGAAACAATTGATAAAACTTCTATTGGGACTTGGAAAGTGGGTGATATTGTAAATTTAGAACGCGCCATGAAACTTGGAGACAGATTAGATGGTCACATCGTACAAGGTCATGTAGATCAAACTGGCACATGCACCAACATCAAAGAAGCAAACGGGAGTTGGGTTTTCACATTTGAATATGACGCTTCTCTAAACAACATTACTATAGAAAAAGGTTCAATTACAGTTAATGGAACCAGTTTAACTGTTGTAAATTCAGGATTAAATACATTTAGTGTAGCTATTATTCCTTATACTTATGAACACACTAACTTTAACACATTCCAAATAGGAACAATTGTTAATCTTGAATTTGATGTAATTGGAAAATATGTAAGTAGACTAAATGAATTAAGAAAATAAAAAAGGCTCCAATTAAGAGCCTTTTTTTATAAAAATATATTTTTTCAAAGAATAGAACCCTAAAACCAAAGCTAGAAAAAAAAGTATAATAACCATATTATCTAGAGGCAACCCCGGAGGTGGTGGCGGTGTAGGAGGAGGAGGATTAGTTCCTGCAGCAAAGACACTATGAATACCAAAAAGTACTACAATAATCGCTATAATTTTATTCATAATTATTCTAATTGGGGGCAAAAGTATAATTTATATATGTATATCACTAACAAAAGTGAAATCCTTAATAATTAGTTAACATATCAACTAACTAGTTTATTAAAAGACGAAAATATAAATATTTTTATACTTAACAAGCTATTTTCAAAAAAACTTAAAAAAAATTTAGTTTAAGCAATTTGAAATAATTCATTAAAAGTGGTCCCACCTGGGCTCGAACCAGGGACCACCTGATTATGAGTCAGGTGCTCTAACCAACTGAGCTATAGGACCAGTATTAAAGCTGCAATATTAAGACTATTTTTTATGGAACGCAAATCTTTTTTGCAACTTTATTTAATTTCTTGACATAGCTCTATCAAAACCCCATTTGTACCCTTTGGATGAAGAAACGCAACCAATTTATTGTCAGCACCTTTCTTTGGAATTTCATTCAAAATAATAAAACCCTCTTGTTTAAGACGGGAGATTTCTTCTAAAATATTTTCAACATCGAAAGCAATATGATGAATTCCTTCTCCTTTTTTTTCTAAAAATTTAGCAATTGGACTTTCAGAATTTGTTGCTTCTAACAATTCAATCTTATTTGGTCCATTCATAAAAAAAGAAGTTTTTACACCCTCACTTACCACTTCCTCTTCTTTATATGGTGGATTACCAAATAATTTCTCAAAAAGCAGATTAGAATCCTTTAAGTTTCTTACTGCAATACCTATATGCTCTATTTTTCTCATTAATATTTAATTTTGATTGGAACAAAGTTAACAAAATTTGTTACTGAGACTAGTCAATATATTTATGGAGAGTTAAAGAAATTTTGCTTGTTAATTTTTTTGTATTTTTGCAACATGGAAACAAATAGACAAAAAAAAATAGGAGCACTTTTACAAAATGATTTAGTATCAATTTTACAAGGTGAAATCCGTAAAAATAACATCAATAATTTAGTAATTTCGGTTTCAAAAGTGAATGTAACCTCAGATTTGTCGATTGCAAAAGTACATTTGAGTATTTTCCCAACAGAAAAAGCTCCCGAGATTTTAGCTGCTATTAAAAGTAACTCTCCGCTTATCAAACACGATTTAGCACAACGTGTAAAAAATCAATTACGTAAAGTGCCTAGTTTAATTTTCTACATCGATGATAGTTTAGATTATATTGAAAAAATCGACAAGGCTTTGTCTGGAGAAGAGAATCCTATTGAAAACAGAGATTTATTAGACAAAAGAAAGAAATCATAAATTGAAACTTTCCTTCTACATAGCTAAGCGTTATGCTATAAGTTTTAGTAAAAACAAAGCAATCAATATCATAACGGGTATTGCTTCAGTAGGCATCATAGCAAGCACTATGGCCCTATTTGTATTTTTATCTGTTTTTAGCGGATTGAAAGAATTTAGTTTAAACTTTGCAAATGTTTCTGATCCTGATTTACGAGTAGAAACTAATTCAGGCAAAACTTTTTCTGTAAATCAGAAACAAGATGAATTATTACATAAAAGCAAATACATTGCTTCTTTTTCCAAAATAATTGAAGAACGTGTTTACTTTATGTACGACAACAAAGAGTTAGTAGCACATATTAAAGGTGTTGATAATCAGTTTGTAAAAGTAACAGATTTCAACAAGCATTTATATGCAGGAGAATGGTTTGAAAATAATTCTGAAAACGTAGTCATTGGTGCTGATATAAGCAGAAAATTAGGTTTAGGTTTATTTGACTATAATAACGCACTTGAAGCCTACGTTCCAAAACCTGGAAAAGGAGATATTGAAAATCCAAGCGAAGCTTTTAATAAAACTTTACTATTTCCCTCTGGTATTTACTCTATCAATGAAGAATTAGATGGTAAATATGTTTTTTGTTCTATTGGGCTAGCCCAACATTTTTTAACTATGAAAAATAACGAGATTACAAATCTTGAAATCAAGTTAAAACCTAATTCTGACGAAAATAAAGCCAGAGAAGAACTTAACTCTATTTTTGGTAATTCTATAAAAATAAAAAACAGAACTCAGCTAAACGATTCACTTTACAAGATGCTTCAATCTGAAAATCTGTTCATTTATTTATTTAGCACATTAGTTGTAATTCTAACATTATTTTGTTTAGCTGGAGCTATCGTAATGATTATAATTGATAAAAGAGAAAATCTTAAAACCTTATACAACTTAGGGCTAACTCAGACTTCAATCCGTTCCATTTTTTTTACACAAGGAATTCTCATCACCATATTTGGATTAATATTAGGGTTATCATTAGCAATTGCGATAATTTTACTTCAGCAACACTTTGCTTTTATTATGATTACACCTAGCATGCCTTATCCTGTTCTCTTTGAATGGCAAAACATCTTAATTGTTATTATGACAATAGCTATTTTAGGTATATTATCTTCTTGGATTGCCTCTGGAACGGTGAATAAAAAAATTCTTTCGTAATTTTTATGTATTTTTGTTAAAACTATTCGAAAAATTGAAAGCAACAAGAAAAATCTACTTCGCCTCCGATCAACACTTTGGCGCTCCAACACCAGAATTAAGTTTTCCAAGAGAACAAAAATTCATTCAATGGTTAGATGTAGTTAAGCAAGATGCAGATGCTATCTTTTTACTTGGCGATTTATTCGATTTTTGGTTTGAATACAAAACCGTTGTCCCTAAAGGATTCGTTAGAGTTTTGGGGAAATTAGCCGAAATTAAAGACTCTGGTATTCCAATTTATTTCTTCGTTGGAAATCACGATTTGTGGATGCACGATTATTTTCAAAAAGAGTTAAACATTCCTGTTTATCACGATAATCAAGAATTCACATTTAACGGAAAAACATTCTTAATTGGTCACGGCGATGGAAAAGGACCAGGTGACATGGGTTACAAACGAATGAAAAAAGTCTTCACTAATCCGTTTTCAAAATGGTTATTTCGTTGGTTACATCCTGATATTGGTGTGAAATTAGCCCAATATTTATCGGTGAAAAACAAACTGATTTCAGGCGTAGAAGATGTAAAATATTTAGGAGAAGATAACGAATGGCTGGTGCAATATTGCAAAAGAAAACTAGAAACCAAACACTACGACTTTTTCGTTTTTGGTCACCGTCATTTGCCATTGGAAATTGAATTGGCTGAAAATTCGAAATACATCAACTTAGGCGACTGGATTGGTTATTTCACTTATGGCGTTTTTGATGGCGAAAAAATGGAATTGAAAGAATTCAAAAATTAAATCTTTTCCAAATCTTTTTCGATATCCAATTCTCTGAATTTTGGTGATGCTACAGCTGTAAATCCCACAATGCCTAATGTCATTATACCTCCAAAAACTACTGCATTAACAACACCCATCAATTTAGAAGCTAAGCCACTTTCAAAAGCACCTAATTCATTAGACGAACCAACAAAAATTGAATTCACAGAAGATACACGTCCACGCATGTGATCAGGCGTATAAATTTGAAGTATGGTTTGACGAATAACTACTGAAATTCCATCCGTAACGCCACTTAAAAATAAAGCTACTACAGATAACCAAAAGTTAGTCGATAATCCGAAAACAATAATACAAATTCCAAATCCGAAAACAGCTAATAACAACTTTTTACCTGCCTTTTGATGTAACGGAATTGAAGTTGAAATCAACATGGTAATTAAACCACCAATAGCTGGAGCTGCTCTTAAAATTCCGAATCCTTCCGAACCAACTTTTAAAATATCTTGCGCAAAAATGGGCAATAAAGCAACAGCTCCACCGAATAAAACCGCAAACATATCAAGCGAAATAGCATTCAAAATAGGTTTTGAACTAAACACAAAAGACAATCCTTCTTTCAAACTTTTAAAAATCGGTTCGCCTAATTTTGGATTTAAAATCGGTTTTCTTTCAATTTGTGTCAATACGACTAAAGCCATAATCACACAAAAAACTACAAAAACCAACGACCAAAACGCACCCACCCAACCAATAGCAAATCCCGCCAAAGCAGGTCCGATTACAGCCGCCACTTGCCAAGTAGAACTACTCCATGTCGCTGCGTTAGGTTGCTCTTTTTTAGAAATAATCAATCCCAATAAACTAAAAACGGACGGAATTAAAAACGCGCGAATGATTCCGCCCACAAAAACTAGAGCGTAAATTCCGTATAAAATGGTGTTTTTGGAAAAAGAATCGATGAAATTCGGATGCACTAACAAACATAACAAAGCACTGATTGTTGCTAATCCAGAAAAACATTTGATTAGCAAACCTTTCTTCTCATTTTGATCTACAATATGTCCAGCAAACAACGCCATACTTATTGCGGGAATAATTTCCATTAAACCAATTAATCCCAATGATAGCGGGTCTTTTGTGATGCGATACACTTCCCACTCAATCAATACAAATTGCATCGACCAAGCCAATACAATAAACAATCGCATGGCTAAAAACCAGCGAAATTCGGGTATACGTAAAGATGAAAATGGATCTTTTTTAGCCATTTGAAGCATTAATGTCGCGTAATTGCAATTGCAAAGTTACAGTATCTTTCCATTCATTTTCTTCCAAAGAGAAAATTGCATCAAATTTATTTTTGTTGGTAACCAAATCTAATTTATTTCCCAATCCAAAACCAATCACTCCAAAACTTTCAGAATTTCCTTGTTTTACAAATGCTTTCAAATGTTCGTTATCCGAACCTAAAGTCTTTGCATAACCAGAATCCGTTAATCCTTTTGCTAAAAATAATGGTGTCATATTTTCGGGTCCGAAAGGCTCGAATTGTTTTAATAATCGCATCAATTTCGGATTGATTTCTGATAATTTGATTTCGGCATCGTATGAAATTTCCGGAGTTAATAAATCGGGATGAATGGTTTCTTGCACGACTTTTTCGAAAGCATTTTTGAAATTTTCGTAGTTTTCTTCCAAAAGTGTCATTCCAGCAGCATACATATGACCACCAAATTGCTCTAAATGTTCGGCACACGCTTCCAACGCATTATAAATATCAAAATCTTTTACTGAACGCGCTGAAGCTGCTAATTTTTCACCACTTTTTGTAAAAACAATCGTCGGGCGATAGTAATTTTCTACCAATCTTGACGCTACAATTCCAATAACACCTTTGTGCCAATTTTCTTGGTAGACGACTGTTGAAAATCGGGTTTGTTCGTTATTTTCTTCTATTTGAAGTAAGGCTTCTTTCGTAATTTGTTTGTCTAATTCTTTTCTATCGGAATTATGTTGTTCAATTTCGGATGCAAATTGTTCGGCTTGGTCTAAATCGTATTCGGTTAATAAAGCAACGGCTTCGTTTCCGTGTTTGATTCTTCCTGCGGCATTGATTCTTGGCGCTACGATGAAAACGACATCCGTAATTGTCAACACTTTTTTCTTTACATTTTGAATTAGCGCTTTTATTCCAGGTCGCGGATTGGAATTAATGACTTCCAAACCAAACTTTGCCAACACTCTATTTTCACCATTTATAGGAACAATATCAGCCGCAATTGCAGTTGCAACCAAATCTAAATATTCTACTAAATGTTCAATGGTTTGATTTCGATTTTCGGCTAAAGCTTGAATCAATTTGAATCCAACACCACAACCACACAATTCATCATACGGATACGAACAATCTTCCCGTTTTGGATCTAAAACCGCAACCGCATCGGGTAAAATATCACCTGGTCGGTGGTGGTCGCAAATGATGAAATCAATTTTTTTGGCTTTAGCATAATTGACATGGTCAATCGATTTGATACCACAATCCAAAGCTATAATTAGGGAAATATCGTTGTCTTCGGCATAGTCAATTCCGATGTAAGAAATACCGTAACCTTCTGCATATCTGTCGGGAATGTAAGTCGCAACATTCGGATAAAAACTACGTAAATAACTCGAAACTAAGGAAACAGCGGTTGTTCCATCAACATCGTAATCACCGAAAACTAAGATATTTTCGTTGTTAGCAATTGCTTTTTCGATTCTCGCCACGGCTTTGTCCATATCTTTCATGAGATACGGATTGTGCAAATCGGCTAAAGTGGGACGAAAAAAGGTTTTGGCTTGTTCGAAGGTTTCAATGCCTCTTTGAACTAAAAGTGTCGCAATAATTTCATCGACTTGAAGTGCTTGCTGAATGGCTTGTACTTTTTCTGGATTTGGCTTAGATTTTGGATTCCAACGCATAGTTTAATTACGAATTAAAAATTATGAATTATTTTATTTTGGCTTATATTATTGAATGACAAAGGTATAAATATTTTTGAATTTACTAAATGAAAAAAATTAACCACATAGAAACATAGGTTGATTTTTATCAAAATAGTCGTTACACTTTTTATAGGTTAGATAGGCTTTGTGTATTCAGAATGAACTAAAACTAACTTTTTTATCTATGTTTCTATGTGGTAAAACCTCTAAATCATTTATATTTTATGATAAAAAATCGCCACCTCAACTTTTGCAAACTGACGGAACATTTCCATCACGCCACAATATTTTTCTACGGATAAATTCACGGCTTTTTCAAGTTTTTTCTCATCTAAATTACTGCCGTAAAAATGGTAATCCACTTTTACTTTGTGATACGTTTTTGGATGTTCTTCCGTTAATTCACCCGAAGTTTCAATTTTGAAATCGGCTACTTCTAACTTCATTTTTTCCATTAAGGAAGCGACGTCTAGACCGGTACAACCCGCTAAAGCCGACAACATCAATGCTTTTGGACGCAAGCCTTTTCCTTCGCCTCCATTTTCTGGTCCGGCGTCAATTGAAATGACATCGCCACTAGGATTTGTGGATTCAAATTGCATTTTACCTTTCCAGGTGGTAGTTATGTTGTGTGTTTCCATAGTATTTGATATTAGGCTATTGAACAAAATTTACAATTAATGCTAAACATTTTTGGAATCCATAATGCTATATTGAGAGCAAATAACAATAATAAAAAACCAGTTTTGTTCTTCTTGAAGAAAATCAAGTATAAAGAAATCAAAAAACTCATCAAAGCTATCAAAATAGTTAATATAGCTAAATAATCCCCATTTGCTGAATGACTATTTGCAAAAATTTGAATATTTGGAATGACTTCAAAATGAATTGTAATGTTTGTTGCTAAAATGACAAAAAGAAACAATCCTATTTTCTTAAAACTCATCATCCTTTAGTCTTGATTAATCCTCCAACACAAACCACAATTTCCCCTTTAGCAGGTTTTGCTTCAAAGTGTTTTAAAACTTCTTCGGCGGTTCCTCTTACGGTTTCTTCGTGTAATTTGGATAATTCTCGGGAAACAGAAACCGGTCTGTCGGCTCCGAAGTATTGTACAAATTCGGCTAAGGTTTTGTTTAGTTTGTGTGGCGATACGTAGAAAATCATGGTGCGATATTCTTCTTGTAACGCTAAAAATCGGGTTTGTCTTCCTTTTTTATCAGGTAGAAAGCCTTCGAATACAAATTTATCATTGGGCAAACCGCTATTTACCAAAGCGGGTACAAAAGCAGTTGCTCCTGGCAAACATTCCACGGCAATTCCGTTTTCTACACAAGCGCGTGTAAGCAAAAATCCTGGATCGGAAATGGCTGGAGTTCCTGCATCGCTGATTAAAGCAATGGTTTCGCCAGCTTGTAAGCGCTTCACCAAATTTTCAACGGTTTTGTGTTCGTTGTGCATGTGGTGGCTGTGCATGTGTGTTGCAATTTCGAAGTGTTTTAGCAATTTTCCGCTAGTTCGCGTGTCTTCTGCTAAAATTAAATCGACTTCTTTTAGTACTTTAATCGCACGAAAAGTCATGTCTTCTAAATTGCCAATGGGCGTTGGAACTATATATAATTTACTCATTTAGAACTATTTATAAACACGAATGCATTGCGTAAATTTGGCAATAACAGAAAATTCATGTTAGTGATGTCATTTTTATATATTCTGAATTTCTCTTTCTAATCTGTTAAAGTTCTCCTCATTTTTTGGTTCAGCAAATTTTCTAATTTTACTACATTCTTCAACGGTTTCAAAAATCATTTTGAATGATAGTAGCGTTTTATTTTCATCTAGTTTTTCAAATGCAATTTCCATATCAAATAAAGGTTGAGAAATTCTTCTCCAACTTACAAGTTTATTTGTCAAAACGGTTTTAAAAATAGATGCATTTTCATAATTACCAACTTCTGGACCATGCATCGTAAGTTTCCAATTTCCGCCTGGTTTAAGGTCAAACTCGTGAATCGTATTTGTAAATCCTTCTGGACCCCACCAATTTGCTAAATATTTTGGATTAGCGAAAGCCTCATAAACAATTTCAACTGGATAATTTAAAATTCTAGAACTAAAAATTTCATTATTATTCATTGAGCATATATTAATTTATACAATTTCGTGTGTAAGTGCCGGAACAATCGTGGTTAAATCAACAACACGAATTATCACGAAGTTTTTAGTGAATACTGAAAACAAAAGTTACAAAAGACATTCAACTATAACATTCTGTGTATCTCTCTAAAAAGTATCTACTTCAAAAAAACTCAGTGAATCTCTGTGTTATTAACTAAACTTTTTCTCCACAATTTCCATGAAACGTGTTTCAAATTCTTCAGCACCTTCCCAATTGTTATAATCCGGTTTTACGAAATCATCTACGAAAGCTTTTGCTTCTTCAAAACTATCAAACGTATTCAATTGCGAAACCACACGGTTAAAATCATCAGAACTACCACCAAATAATTTCTTCTCAAATCCGATTCTATCATTTAAGCCAAAAGTAATAGCCTTATTTAATCTATCGTTTAACGAACTTATTTTTGGCTCCTGACTTACTTTTTCGAAAGTTGCTTTAACTTCTTCTTCTAATACTTTTGGAGTTTCTGCAACAGGTTCTGGTTGAATTTCTGCAATAACTTCTTCTATAACAGGAGTTGGCGCTTCAAAAACAGTTTCTACAACATTAGCCACCTCAGCTGGAACATCTTCCACTTTTACAAAATCCAATTCTTGGTAATCGTGCACCAATAAATCTTCAAATGAAATTTGTTTCGCTGGTTCTTCTGTTTTTGGAGTTTCTACAACTGGTGCTTTTTCGATAATTTCCTCTTCAATTGGTTCTTCTTCCATTGAATTAATCAATACTTCCTCCTCGTCGTCTTCATCATCTTCAACGATTAACTCCGCCACCACAATTTTTTCTTCTTCCATTGGAGTTTCGTCTGCTTTTTCTTCTACAACTGAAGCTTCAACCTCTACTACCTTTTCAGGTGCAATTTCTTCCACAACAGGAATTGGTTGTTCAAAAATATCGGCTTTCTTTCCTTCTAATTTTGCTTCCAAAACTTCTTCTGAAATTTCGTTTTTCACCAATTCGAAATTCTCTTCATAAAAGCGTAAAATCGTCAATTGATCGTACAAATTTTTAGCTTCTTGCTGCAATTGAACCGTTTCGGAATGGTTTTTCAACTTTAAAATTCGGTGGGCAATACTGATTAATTCAGCGCTTACTCTTTTCTTCATAACTTTATTGGATGGAATTGAATATATCGATACTTTTTTAATAATTTTGTTTTGATTACAAATGTAACAGAAAATAATTTTTAACGTACGAAAGATACAAAATGTTTCTCGAAAATACCGTAAATCAACAAGAACAATTTGGCTGGATTGAAGTAATTTGTGGCTCTATGTTTTCGGGTAAAACCGAAGAATTAATTCGCCGCTTAAAACGCGCTCAGTTTGCCAAACAAAAAGTGGAAATCTTCAAACCGGCTGTCGATACAAGATATGACGACGAAATGGTGGTTTCGCACAACAAAAATGAAATTCGTTCTACACCAGTTCCTGTTGCCGAAAATATTCGAATTTTAGCACAAGGTTGCGATGTGGTTGGTATTGACGAAGCGCAATTTTTCGACGAAGAAATTGTTGCCGTTTGTAATGATTTGGCCAATTCAGGAATTCGAGTTATCGTGGCTGGATTGGATATGGATTTTAAAGGAAATCCGTTCGGTCCGATGCCAGCGCTTATGGCCACTGCCGAATATGTTACTAAAGTTCACGCGGTTTGTACGCGTACTGGAAATTTAGCGCATTATAGTTTTAGAAAATCGGATGATAAAAGATTAGTAATGCTTGGTGAAACCGAAGAATACGAACCATTAAGTCGTGCTGCTTATTTTAAAGCTATCCGAGAAAACATGGAAGTGAAAGATGTTGAAATTGTAAACAAGCAAAAAGACGATAATCAATAAATTGAACCTCAACCTAACTCATATTGTTTCGCTTTGTAAAGGCGTTTTTCACGGAAATTCGACTGAGTTTACCGCAAGTCATATTTCGATTGATAGCCGTTCGTTGCAAAATGGAAGCAACACGTTATTTTTTGCCATAAAAGGACAAAATCACGACGCCCATTTGTATTTGGAAGAATTGATTGCAAAAGGCGTTAGCTATTTTGTAGTCGAATATATTCCGGAACATTTATACGAAAAAGCGAATTTCATTATCGTTGAAAATTCATTGAAAGCATTGCAACAAACTGCGATTGGTTATCGAAAACAATTCAATTTTCCATTTGTGGGAATTACCGGAAGCAACGGAAAAACCATCGTAAAAGAATGGCTGAATTTCTTGTTAAGCCCGAATCATTTGATTGTTCGAAATCCGAAAAGCTATAATTCGCAAGTCGGAGTTCCGCTATCAATTTTAGCGATTGAAGGAAATTATGATTTAGGGATTTTTGAAGCAGGAATTTCGTTACCAAATGAAATGTCAAATTTAGAACACATCATCCAACCGAAATATGGCATTTTAACAAATATTGGTTCCGTTCATGATGAAGGTTTTGTAAATCGTGAAGCCAAAATCAAAGAGAAAATCAAACTTTTTGAAAATTGTTCGGATATCTTCCTAGAAAAGAATACTGAAATTGAAGTTTTACTTCCAGAAAATAGTCAAAAATATACTTGGAGTTTTACCGATGAAAGCGCGAATCTTTTCGTTTCAAAGAAAAATGAAAATAGCAAAACCGAATTAACTTTCAAAAACACAACCAACACGTTTAGTGTAAATATTCCGTTTTCAGATGAAAATTCGATTGAAAATGTAATTACTTGCGTGAATTTCATGCTGTTTTTAGGCGAAGAAATTGCGTTTATCCAAAATCGAGTTTCCGAATTATATCCGGTAGAATTAAGACTTCAAGCCAAAAAAGGAATCAACAATTGTTTGGTCATCGACGATAGTTATTCCGTAGATTATCAATCGTTGAAAATTGCACTGGATTTTTTAGAGCAACAAAAATTACACGATAAAAAGACAATTATTTTATCCGATATTTTCACTAGCGGCATTGCTGTGGAAACGCTTTACAATCAGGTAAAACAATTGCTTTCGAAAAATAAAATCGAACGTATCATTACCATTGGCGAAACCATCGGAAAACAATTGAACGATTTACCAAATGTGATTTCGTTTGCTACTACTCAAGAATTTTTACAGCAATTCAACACGCAATCGTTTCAAAACGAAACCATTCTTGTGAAAGGCGCGCGTGGTTTCAACTTTCATGAAATTGTGGTTTTGTTGGAAGAGAAAAATCACGAAACCATTTTAGAAATCAATCTCGATGCAATTAGTCACAACTTGAATTTCTACAAATCCAAACTGAAACCAGAAACTAAAATTATGGTGATGGTGAAAGCATTTGGCTATGGAAATGGCGGTTACGAAATTGCGAAGTTGCTCGAACATCATAAAGTCGATTACTTAGGTGTAGCGTTTGCCGATGAAGGTATCGAATTGCGAAAAGCCGGAATTACAACGCCAATTATGGTTTTAAATCCTGAAAACAGTAGTTTTAGAGCCATGATTGCCTATAATTTAGAACCCGAAATTTATTCGATTACGGGTTTACAAGCGTTTTTAAAAATTGCGCAACAACAAAATATTTCCCATTATCCTATTCATATAAAATTGGATACGGGAATGCACCGCTTAGGATTTGAACCGCATTTGATTTCCGAATTGTGTTCCTTACTAAAAAACAACAATTTTGTTAAGGTGAAAAGCGTGTTTTCGCATTTAGCTGCGAGTGATAATTTAGAATTTGATGATTTTACGAAATTACAATTTCAACGTTTTGATGCGATGTATTCCGAATTAGAAAAAGTATTGCCTTCAAAACCGATTCGTCATATTTTAAATACGTCTGGAATTTTCAATTATGCTGAAAAACAGATGGAAATGGTACGATTAGGCATTGGTTTGTATGGTATTGGAAATTCGGAACAGGAATTGAAAGTATTGGAAAACGTAAGTACTTTAAAAACCATTATTTCCCAAATAAGAGAAGTTTCACCAGAAGAAAGTATTGGTTACAGCCGAAGATTTCGGGTAACGCAAAAATTGAAAGTTGCTACCATTCCAATTGGTTATGCCGATGGTATTCGAAGAGCTTGGGGCAATGAAAAAGGGTTTGTTACCATCAACAACCAAAAAGCTACTATTTTAGGTTCCATTTGCATGGACATGATGATGGTAGATGTTACGAACATTTCCTGTAAAACGGGAGATGAAGTGATTGTTTTTGGAAAAAATCCAAAAGTAACGGAGATGGCAAGTGTTATTGGCACGATACCTTATGAAATTCTGACGGGTATTTCGCAACGTGTGAAGCGAATTTTCTTCAAAAATTAACATTTTGTTTTAAATTTTGTATATTCGTAAGTATAAAAACATAAATTAACCCTAAAAATTTAAGACCTATGGGAATGATTTCAGAATTTAAAGATTTTATTGCAAAAGGTAACGCAATGGATTTGGCTGTCGGAGTAATTATTGGAAGTGCTTTTGGAGCTATCGTTAGCTCATTAGTATCTGATGTAATAACTCCTGCATTATTAAACCCAGCATTAAAAGCAGCTCAAGTAGAAGATTTAGCCGGATTAAAAACCGATGGCGGAATTTTATATGGTAAATTTTTAGCAGCTGTAATTAGCTTCTTAGTCATTGCTTTTGTTATTTTCTTAATGGTTAAAGCAATTAACAGCATGAAGAAAAAAGAAGAACCAGCTCCAGCAGCTCCAGCAGGACCAACACAAGAGCAATTGTTAGCTGAAATTAGAGATTTATTAAAAAAATAGTCGATACCGCTACATTATATATGCTAAACTAAACCCCGATTCGTCGGGGTATTTTTTTACAAACTAGTTACAAATCAAAACTTTTGTTATAATTTCATCAATATTTGCTAAGTCATTTGAATATTCTATATTTTTGCATCATTAAATAACACACACAATGAGAGTAGCCGTAGTTGGCGCTACCGGTATGGTAGGCGAAATAATGCTTCAAGTATTAGCAGAACGTAATTTTCCTGTAACGGAGTTAATTCCAGTTGCTTCTGAAAAATCAGTAGGAAAAGAAATCGAATGGAAAGGGAAAACGTATAAAGTGGTTGGTTTACAAACCGCTGTAGATATGAAACCTGAGATTGCTTTGTTTTCAGCAGGTGGAGAAACTTCTTTAGAATGGGCTCCAAAATTTGCTGCTGTTGGAACAACCGTAATCGATAATTCATCGGCTTGGCGTATGGATGCTACAAAAAAATTAGTAGTTCCAGAAATCAATGCATCGGTTTTAACTAAGGAAGATAAAATTATTGCGAATCCAAACTGTTCTACAATTCAAATGGTAATGGCTTTAGCGCCATTACATGCTAAATATGATATCAAACGTATTGTAGTTTCTACTTACCAATCCATTACGGGAACTGGGGTTAAGGCCGTACGTCAATTAGAAAACGAATATGCAGGAATTCAAGATGAAATGGCTTATAAATATCCAATTCATAGAAATGCGATTCCTCAATGTGATAGTTTTGAAGAAAACGGCTACACCAAAGAAGAAATGAAATTGGTTCGTGAAACGCAAAAAATCTTAAACGATAATACTATTGCGGTTACTGCAACTGCAATTCGTATTCCAGTCGTTGGCGGACATAGTGAAGCAGTAAATATTCAATTTGAAAATGATTTTGATGTAAACGAAGTACGTGAAATTTTACACAACACACCTGGCGTAACAGTTCAAGATAATTTAGATACGTTTACTTATCCAATGCCAATTTACGCACAAGGAAAAGATGATGTTTTCGTTGGTAGAATCCGAAGAGATGAAAGTCAACCGAACACTATTAATATGTGGATTGTGGCTGACAACTTAAGAAAAGGAGCAGCAACGAATACAATTCAAATTGCGGAATATTTAGTTGCGAATAATTTAGTATAACACAAGCCACAGATTTCACAGATTAACACGGATATAATCCTTTTGAATCCATTAAATCCGTCGCAAAAACAAATAACCACGAAATAGCGAAATAAGTCATCAAAACTTAAAAAATCGTTAATTCGTGGTTTCTTTTTTTTGTTTCTTTCTAAAAACATATCTTTGTGATGGTGAAAAAGAAATTATTACACATGAATTTGTTTTTGATGCTTGCAGTATTATTTGCTGTGAGTTATCAATCTATTCACACTTTTTCGCACGATCACCATTTAAAAACAGAATGTTGTGATGATTCACATCATTTGACTTTTAAAACTTCTGAAAAAACGTTTACTGAAAGCGAAGATTGTCCTGTTTGTGATTTCAAATTCGCAGCTTTCCTTTCACCAGAAGTTTTACACTTTGATTTTATTCCTTCGATTTACGAAATTCCGTATCAATTCAATAGTAATGAAACTTACATTACGTATGAAGGGAATTCGTTCTACCTTCGCGGTCCGCCTGCTTTAGTTTAAAAATATATTTCGATATCATTACCAAAAATAATGATACGTTGTTGTTTCATTTAAACTAAAAGAAATGCGATTCTTATCGATATTATTTTTCTTTTTGGTTGGCTTTTTCGGATATACCCAAGTTACGATTACTGGCGTTATTTCGGATGAAAATGGCTTACCACTGAGAGATGCTCACGTACACATTGCCAATAAAACTACTGCTACCGATGCCAACGGAAATTATGTTTTATCGGGCATTCCAAAAGGAAAACAAAAACTCTATATTTCGTTTATAGGCTATCATGCTATTGCCGAAACTATCGAAATTTCAAGCGATTTGACTATCAATCGTCAATTGAAATTAGATGTTACCAAATTAGACGAAATCACCATTAAACAACTTTCAAATTCTAAAAGCGAAAGTAGTAACGAACAAGTTTTGAAAAGCGCTACCATTGAAAAGTTTAGCAATCAAACTTTGGGTGAAGCCTTGAAAGAAGTTTCTGGAGTTTCCATTTTAAAGACCGGAAGTACAATTGTAAAACCGGTAATCAATGGTTTGCATAGCAATCGTGTACCAATCATCAATAATAATGTTCGACTAGAAGACCAACAGTGGGGAGCCGAACACGCACCTAATTTCGATATTAATGCAGCTGGAAAAATCACAGTGATTAAAGGCGCTTCTGCTTTACAATATGGTGGTGATGCTATTGGCGGAATTGTTATCATCGAACCAGAAGTAATTAAAAAAGACACTTTGGTAGGAAAAACAATTCTCAACTTAGCCTCAAACGGAATGGGCGGAAGCTTGAGTTCAAGTCTTCAAAAAGGAAATCGTTATGGTTGGAGTTGGAATGCTTTGGGAACTTTCAAATATTTAGGCGATCGCGAAACGCCAGATTATGTGTTATCAAATTCGGGAAATCGCGAACAAAATTTTTCGGGTGGCATTCGTTATGCGCAAGAAAAATATAATTTCAATGCGATGTACAGTTTTTACAATGCACAAATTGGAATCATAAAAGCATCTCATATTGGAAATGTGAACGATTTATACAATTCCATCAACAACCAACAACCCAGCGTAATTGAACCTTTTACCTATTCGATTGATGCACCAAAACAAGAAGTGCAACATCATTTAGCAAAGTTAAATTACCAAAGATGGCTTAATGAAAACACGTCTATCGATTTTCAATATGCGTTTCAATTCAACCACCGTTTAGAATTTGATGTTAGAAGAAGTAGTGCTAACAATGATAAAGCCGCATTGGATTTACAACTGGCATCGCATACTTTTTTAGCGGATTACAAAACTAATATTGGCAATTGGAGATTGAAATCGGGTTTGAATTTGGGTTACCAAAACAATTTTGCGAATCCAAAAACAGGTGTTCGTCCATTAATTCCAAGTTATGAGAAATTAGATGCCGGTTTGTACGGAATTGCCGTTTATAAATTCGATAACGCTACTTCAATAGAATCGGGAATTCGTTATGATTTTTCGAGTATTGAAGCAACAAAATATTATTTAAAATCAAGATGGACCGAACGTGGTTATGATGCCGAATTTTCTCATTTTATTGTGGGCGAAGAAGGCAATCAATGGCTAACAAAACCAACTTTTGATTATCATAATATTACGGCAAACATTGGATTTAGAAAGCAATTTCATCATGAAATGGAATGGTTAGTGAATGTGAGTTTGGCTTCTCGCAATCCAAATCCGTCTGAATTATTTAGTGATGGATTGCATCATTCAACCGGACAAGTTGAACTAGGTGATTTGCGTTTGGAAAAAGAACAAGCGTATAAATTCAATACTACTTTTAATAAAGATTGGAAATCGTTTCGCATCCAAATTAATCCGTTTATAAACCGAATTTCAAATTTTATGTATTTGCAACCCACTGGTTTTGAAACTACTATTCGTGGTGCTTTCCCTGTTTGGGAATTCAAACAAACAGAAGCTTTGTTGACTGGTTTTGATATCAATACCAAATGGACAATTTCAGAACATTTTTCACACGAATTAGGATTAGCTTATGTGAACGGACAAAATCTAAGTACTGACGCCTATTTAATTGATATGCCGCCATTTGTCATCAATAATAAAATTCAGTATAAAAATGAATCTTGGTTCCATTTTGTTTCCGAATTAAGAAGTGAAGTGGTTTTTAGACAAAATCAATTCCCTAATTACAATTTTGAAACTAACATTGTGGTAAATAATACACTAACTCCAGTAATAGTTGATATAAGTTCGCCACCAAATGGCTATCATTTATTACATTTGTATAGCGAAATGACGTTTAAAATTAACAAAAAAAATAGCTTAACCACCTCTTTTAGTATTCAAAACATAATGAATACAACGTATCGAGATTACCTAAATCGTCAACGTTTTTATGCCGATGAAATGGGTAGAAATATTCAAATTCAATTAAAATTTAATTATTAAAACAAAAATTTAAAATCATGAAAAATTTAAAACTTATAGCACTATTAGTAATTCCTACATTATTTTTAACTTCCTGTTCAAATGAAGATGAAGTTGTAAACGAAGAAGAGGTTATTACAACAGTAACTACAACTTTAACTGGCGGAGGACAAACAATCACTTTAACTTCACGAGATTTAGATGGTGATGGGCCGAATGCTCCAGTAGTAACTGTTTCTGGAAATTTAACAACAGGCACAACTTATCAAGGTTCCACTACCTTCTCTAACGAATTAGCAGATCCAATTGAAGATATAACTGCAGAAATTGAAGAAGAAAATTTAGATCATCAAATATTTTACTTTTTAAGCGGAGCATTAGGTAATATAACGTATAGTGCTACTGATTTAGATTCAGAAGGAAATCCTCTTGGTTTACATTTTACTTTTGTTGCAGGAGCTTCAGGAACAACAGGAACACTAACTGTTACTTTAAGACACTTGCCAAATAAAACCGCAGTTGGTGTTGCAGAAGGAGACATTACAAACGCTGCAGGAAATACAGATGCCGAAGTTTATTTCCCATTAACTATTGACTAAACACATCATTATAAGACAAAAAACGACTGAAATTTCAGTCGTTTTTGTTTTTTAACAAATCTTTAGAATTCAATTGAATATCTTTGTTTTAATCAACAAATACAATATGAAAAAAACAATAACAGTATCCGCTATTGTTTGTACACTTGTTATGAACGCACAAACAAAAATCAATTATCCTGAAACTAAAAAAATCGACCACGTTGACACGTATTTTGGCGAAAATGTAAACGATCCTTATCGTTGGCTAGAAGACGACCGAAGCGCTGAAACAGAAGCTTGGGTAAAAGCTCAAAATGTGGTAACTTATGATTATCTAGAAAAGATTCCATATAGAAATCAGCTAAAAACTAGAATGGAACAATTATGGAATTACGAAAAAATTGGTGCTCCATTCAAAGAAGGTGATTATACGTATTATTACAAAAACAACGGACTTCAAAATCAATCCGTTTTGTACCGAAAAGATAAAGCGGGTAAAGAAGAAATTTTTTTAGATCCAAACACCTTTTCTAAAGATGGTACAACTTCATTAGGCGGAATTAACTTTTCAAAAGATGGAAGTTTAGTTGCTTATGCTATTTCAGAAGGCGGAAGCGATTGGAGAAAAGTAATTGTAATGGAAGCCAAAACCAAAAAAATAATCGGCGATACAATTGTAGATGTGAAATTCAGTGGCGTTTCTTGGTACAAAAATGAAGGTTTCTATTATTCAAGCTACGACAAACCTGTTGGAAGCGAATTATCAGCAAAAACCGACCAACACAAATTGTATTATCACAAATTAAACACTTCGCAAAAAACAGATAAATTGGTTTTTGGTGGCGATGTAAAAAGAAGATATGTTGGTGGTGGCGTTTCGGAAGATGAGAAATATTTGTTTATTTCTGCTGCGAATTCAACTTCTGGAAACGAATTATATTACTTGGATTTATCAAAACCAGATAGTAAAATCGTAACGTTAATTGACAATTACGAAAATGACAATGATGTTTTAGACAATAAAGGCTCTAAAATTTATTTGGTAACGAATTACAAAGCGCCAAACAAACGCGTGGTGACTTTTGATTTATCAAATCCAGCAAAAGAAAACTGGAAAGATTGCATCGCTGAAACTGAAAATGTTTTGTCGACAAATACCGGTGGTGGTTATATTTTCGCAAGTTATATGAAAGATGCAGTTTCGTTCATCAAACAATATGATTACAACGGAAAATTAGTGCGTGATATTCAATTACCAGGTGTTGGAACAGCTGGTGGTTTTGGTGGAAAAGAGAAAGAAACTACTTTGTATTTTTCGTTTACGAATTATGTAACGCCAGGAACTATCTACACTTTTGATCCAAAAACAGGAAAATCAGCGGTGTATCAAAAACCAAAAGTTGACTTCAATTCGGGTGATTACGAATCAAAACAAGTATTTTATACTTCAAAAGATGGTACAAAAGTGCCGATGATTATTACCTATAAAAAAGGAACCAAGTTAAACGGAAAAAACCCAACTATACTTTATGGTTACGGAGGATTTAATGTTAGCTTAACCCCTTCTTTCAGTATTGCAAATGCAGTTTGGTTAGAAAACGGTGGAATTTACGCTGTTGCGAATTTACGTGGTGGTGGAGAATATGGCAAAAAATGGCATGATGCGGGAACACAAATGAAAAAACAAAATGTATTTGATGATTTCATTGCGGCAGCTGAATATCTAATTAAAGAAAACTACACTTCTTCTGATTATTTAGCGATAAAAGGAGGTTCTAATGGTGGTTTATTAGTTGGCGCAGTGATGACACAACGCCCTGATTTAGTAAAAGTGGCATTACCAGCAGTTGGTGTTTTAGACATGTTACGTTACCACACGTTTACAGCGGGTGCAGGATGGGCTTACGATTATGGAACATCGGAACAAAGTAAAGAAATGTTTGAATACATTAAAGGGTATTCACCAGTTCATAATGTAAAAGCAGGTACTAAATATCCAGCAACGATGGTGACTACTGGGGACCATGACGATCGTGTAGTTCCAGCACACAGTTTTAAATTTGCTGCAGAATTACAAGCCAAACAAACGGGAGACAATCCAGTTTTAATTCGAATTGATGTAAATGCGGGGCACGGAGCTGGAAAATCGGTTGCGGCTACCATCCAAGAAAATGTGGATATGCAAGTATTTACATTGTACAATATGGGAATTAAAGAATTAAAATAGAAAAGTTAAAAAACTGATAAAAGAGCTTTCGGGCTCTTTTTTTATGCAATAAAATTTCAAAAAACGGGTTTTCTAGTTATGAGAATTCTAGTTTTTATATCCATTATTATTGCTTCTGTCGGATTACAAAGTTGTAATTCAACCGTAAAAAGTGTGTATCGTGATGACTTTAGAAGTGCATCGGAAGCCGAAATTAAGAATATTCAAAAAGAAGTTGGCGCAACAAATTCTAACAAAAGTATTCTGATACTAACGCAAACTTATAAAGGAGAAAAAATCATCATTTCGCAAAACGGAAAGGCGATTTTTTCTGAATATCCGATTACTAATTTAAAAAGTAGGATTGCGAATTATTTGAGTGTAAACAGAAATTTTGATGTTCATATAAAAGATATCAGCACCAAAAAAGAGGTCGTAATTCCATCTAAAAAAATTGCAAAGCACAAATATATTTACATAATGAAAAAAGTAACTAAAGGAAAGTTTCAATATATCATTAGTTTTAGTAATATACTTCGGTCCTTAAAATAAAAATCAGTAAACTTAAATTTAAGTTTACTGATTTTTATTTACTTAATTAAATTACTGTTTAGGTAAAGGTGCACCAACAGCTATGTCGCAACGGTGTCCTTGTTGACCATGAGGAGGGTTCATACCAGGAAGAGTAGTTACTCCTTCAATGGTTGTTGAACCATTACCAGAATTAATTTTCATTACAGGTTTTTCCTCTACTTTTTGACTAACAACTTGTGTGGTTGCTTGTGGTTGCTTTTGATTTACTGATTTTGAATTTAAAGGAGCTCCTACAGGAATTTCACAACGATGACCTGGTTGCCCATGCGGTGGATTCATTCCTGGCGCTGTTTGTGTTTGCGGTTGCGTGGTTTGTTGCGTTTGTTGTTGTATGGGTTGCACTTGCTGTCCTTGATTGCCAACTCGCTGTTTTAACCAAGCTTCACCTGAAAAAGGTTGCACAGTTTTTTTTGATTCTTCAACAGGTTTTACTTCCTCGTCTTTTTTACAAGAGATAAAAAATAGTGAACTAATAACACCAAATAAAAATATATTCTTTTTCATTATTTTCAATTTTTATGTTTTCAAATATAAACTTAAAAACTTGATTCAGAAAAACAACAAACAAATTTAACATAAATAAAAAAACCTCTCATTTCTGAGAGGTTTAGTACCCGGAGTGGGAATCGAACCCACACACCTAAGTACACGAGTTTGAGTCGTGCGCGTCTACCAATTCCGCCATCCGGGCAATGGAAAATGATGATTGCATCATTAAGTGGGTGCAAATGTAAAAAATATTTCTGCAATTCATAAAAAAATAGTTAAAAATATCCTTTCAGAGTTCGATTTTATTTCTAAATTTGCACCTCGTTAACACAACACAACACTAACTAACTACTAAACAATAAATTAACATGCTGTATCAAGAACCAGAAGCAAAAATTTTTGCATGTTCTCAGAGTGTGTATTTAGCTGAACAAATTGCTGAAAAGTATGGTGTTCCGCTAGGTAAAATTACGTTCTCTAAATATAGTGATGGCGAATTTCAGCCTTCTTTTGAAGAATCGATAAGAGGATTACGCGTATTCCTTGTTTGTTCAACTTTCCCAAGTTCGGACAATTTAATGGAATTATTATTGATGATTGATGCAGCAAAAAGAGCATCAGCACGTCATATTACAGCGGTTATTCCTTACTTTGGTTGGGCAAGACAAGACAGAAAAGACAAACCAAGAGTACCAATTGGAGCTAAATTAGTTGCAAAACTTTTAGAAACTGCTGGAGCAACCCGAATTATGACTATGGATTTACATGCCGATCAAATTCAAGGGTTCTTTGAAAAACCAGTAGACCATTTGTTTGCTTCTACTATCTTTTTGCCTTATGTAAGAAGTTTAAATTTAGAAAATTTAACTATCGCATCTCCAGACATGGGAGGTTCAAAAAGAGCGTATGCCTATTCTAAATTTTTAGAATCTGACGTTGTAGTGTGTTACAAGCAAAGAAAAAAAGCGAATGTAATTGACACAATGGAGTTAATCGGAGACGTAAAAGGCAGAAATGTTATTTTAGTTGACGATATGATTGACACCGGAGGAACATTAGCAAAAGCCGCTGATGTAATGATGGAAAAAGGAGCATTAAGCGTAAGAGCAATATGTACGCACCCAATTTTATCAGGTGAAGCGTATGAAAAAATAGAAAATTCTAAATTGTTAGAATTAATTGTTACCGATTCTATTCCTTTAAAGAAAGAATCGAAAAAAATTAAAGTTGTTAGTTGCGCACCATTATTTGCTGAAGTAATGCACATGGTTCAAAATAACAACTCTATCAGTGGGAAATTTTTGATGTAATCAAGAAGCCACTTTAATAAGTATTTATTAATTATATATATTTTACAATGAAATCAATTACGATTAAAGGATCAGAAAGAGAAAACGTAGGTAAAAAGGCAACTAAAGCCGTACGTGATGCTGGAATGGTTCCTTGCGTTATCTACGGAGGAAATCAACCAGTTCATTTTGTTGCAGACGAAAGAGCATTTAAAGATTTGGTTTACACTCCAAACGCACACACAGTTGTAGTTGAGTTAAACGGGACGTCTTACAATGTTATCATGCAAGACATTCAATTTCACCCAGTTTCTGACAAAATTTTACACATTGACTTCTTCCAATTAAGTGATGACAAAGAAATCATCATGGAAGTACCAGTTAAAGTTACAGGAACTTCTCCAGGGGTATTATTAGGAGGTGTTTTACGTTTAAACCAACGTCGTTTAAAAGTAAAAGCTTTACCTAAATTCTTACCTGACTTTGTTGAAGCTAACATTTCAGAATTACAAATGGGTAACAAATTATATGTTACTAAAATTGAAACTAACAATTTCAAATTAATGCACCCAGATAATACTGTAGTTTGTCAAGTGAGAATTTCTCGTGCGGCAATGAAAGCAGCTCAAGAAGCAGCAAAAGCAGAAAAAGGAGCAAAAAAGAAAAAATAATTTCTTTTCAATCTATACAAAAGAAGCATCAGTTTTTACTGGTGCTTTTTTTATGCTTTTATCTATCTAAACTTTGCATTACTTTTGCATTATGATATGGCTATCAAATCTATTTAAGAAACAAAAACAAGAGCGTTTACCCATGAAGAAATTCTTAATCGTAGGGCTAGGAAATATTGGCTCAGAATATGCAAATACAAGACACAATATCGGATTTAAAGTTTTGGATTATTTAGCTAACAAGGAAGAAATTTCTTTTCAAACCGTAAAATTGGGTGAAATAGCCGAACTAAAAATAAAAGGAAGAACCTTATTATTACTTAAGCCAAATACTTATATGAATTTAAGCGGTAAAGCGGTAAAATATTGGCTAGAAAAGGAAAACATCGAAAAAGAAAATATGTTAGTTATTACCGATGATTTGAATTTAGCATTTGGAACCATCCGAATCAAAACCAAAGGAAGCGATGGTGGTCATAACGGTCTTAAAAACATTCAATTATTATTAAACTCAACAGAGTATCCTAGATATAGATTTGGAATTAGTGATGCCTTTAAAAAGGGACAACAAGTAGATTATGTCTTAGGCGAATGGTCAGAAGAAGAAAAAGAAAAACTAAAAGAACGATTAGAAATTAGTTCAGAAATAATAAAATCTTTCGCTTTAGCAGGTTTAAACAATACCATGAATGCGTATAATGGAAAATAAAAAAGGGAAGTTTAAAACTTCCCTTTTTCTATATTTAAAAATTCAATTATTGAACCACAATTTTCTTTACTTCTTTTCTTGCTCCATCTTGAACAGTTACAAGATAAATACCAGATTGAACATTGTTTAATTGTAAATTTTCATTAAATAATCCATTATTATTGTAGGATTTATTAAAGATTTCTCTTCCTCTAACATCATGAATATTCACTTTAATTTCATTTCCTGAGTTAGAACTAAATTGAATGTTAAAACTACCATTATTTGGGTTAGGATAAAGAACCAAATCATTAATCTGATTGGTATTTATACTTAACGGCTGAGTTGTACAAAAATTTAAACCCCAACTATTTAATGTTCCACCATCGCCTGAATATCCATCAACAACAGTAAGTGTCCATGTGCCTGTAGAATTTTGCCCATTAAAAGTTGACAAAGCTTGTGAAGGAACAACTACTCCTGATAATGAAGGATTTCCAGTACCACAAATAACAGCCGAACCAGAATCATCTATAGTTACATTCATATTATCATTATCACCACATGGTTCAACTAATAAATTTACAATAGTACCCAATGGACTAGTTAATCTAATAGTTAAATCTTCAATGTATGTATGTGTAATATTTAAATTAACATTTAAATCTGTAAGTACAACACATGACGCAACGTTCAATGTAGAAGTTATAGTATTTGCACCAGTACCCGCAATTGTTTTTGGAACATCAGTACGTG